>JAUZPT010000417.1 GCA_030705745.1 Bacillota bacterium
CATAAATCTGTAAAGAATAATTTGGGGGAGCTTTGGAAAAAAAAGAGGAAGATGCGATACTCATTGTACTCTTTTTAGGTGTTTTGATGGGGGCGTTAGATATAGCTGTAATTGCTCCTGCTTTCATCAAAATTCAGAGTGCATTTAATATTTCTATGCGGCATCTGGTGTGGATTTTTTCAGTATATGTACTTTTCAATCTGATAAGCACACCCTTTATGGCAAGACTTTCTGATCAGTTTGGAAGAAAAAGGATCTTTATACTTGGAATATTCATTTTTGCTCTTGGATCGTTCATTGTGACCATTTCATGGACTTATCCTATGGTAATTATTGGAAGAGGTATTCAAGGAATGGGAACGAATGAAAATGACTTCGTTGAACATTTGCTGACAACGTCTACGCATGATACTATCCTGTTCTTTACGAATAAAGGGAAAGTATATCGTACCAAAGGGTATGAAATTCCGGAATTCAGCCGGACCGCCAAAGGCATACCGATCATAAACCTACTAGGAGTCGAAAAAGGCGAATGGGTTAAAGCGGTTATTCCTGTTGCAGAATTTAAGGAAGACTGGTCATTGTTCTTTACGACAAGAGAAGGGATTTCAAAGCGCTCACCGTTGACTTCTTTTGCTAATATAAGAAACAATGGCTTAATCGCCTTAAACCTAAGGGAAGAAGACGAATTGATTTCTGTTCGTCTTACCGACGGAACGAAGGAAATCATCATAGGTACGAAAAAAGGAATGCTTATTCGTTTCCCTGAAACAGATGTCCGCTCAATGGGCAGAACGGCCACTGGTGTAAAAGGAATTTCGTTACGAAAAGATGATGAAGTGGTCGGAATGGAAGTACTTGAGGATAATACAGATATTTTAATTGTTACGAAAAATGGTTTTGGCAAACGCACCCCAGCGGCCGAGTACCGCATACAGGGAAGAGGCGGTACAGGAATCAAAACGTGTAATATTACCGATAAAAACGGTGATTTGGTTGCTGTTAAGGCTGTCACTGGCGAAGAGGACTTGATGTTGATTACAACTGGCGGAGTCCTTATCCGAATGGGAGTAGACGGCATTTCCACAATGGGAAGAAGCACGATAGGCGTCAAATTGATTAGCCTGGGAGAAAGCGAAGATGAGTATGTCGCAACTGTGGCGCAAGTCGAAAAGGAAGATGAGAAATTCGATGAAACGCTGGAAAACATGGATGATAGCGAATCAGTGGATGAAAATAATGCTGCAGATTCTGTCATTGATGGCGATGAATCATAAACCGTTCAAGTAATATTTACAAAGTATGAAAATAAAATATTTTTTTGAAGAGGAACGCATTATGTGTTCCTCTTTTTTGGTAAAATAGGGTAAGTATAATCTAGTAATTATTCGGGGTGGCTTCATTGCGCGTAAATATAAACGAGCTTCAAGAAGGTTGCATACTGACAAATGATGTTTTCAGCAAGACGAATCGTCCGATCATACCCAAAAAGACTGTCTTAACACATTCTTTAATTGAGGTATTAAAGGTTTTTTTAATTCGACATGTCGAAGTGGAAAAAACATTAATCAATGGATTGCCGTTTATTCCACATGGAGTGAATGAGGAAGAAATTATGGCTGAAAAAATTGAACCGCATGGACTTAGTGATTTGTACTTGCAATCGGTTCGACTTTTTAAAAAGGAATTTCAATCGTGGCAAGCAGGCAAAACCATTGATATTGGAAAAATCAGAAGCGTAATCCTCCCCTTGCTTGAAGTAATGGAGAAAACGCCATCGGAAATTTTCCATTTGCATCATTTTTCCACGAGTGAAGAATATCTGTACCAGCACTCGGTCGCAGTTGGATTAATCAGCGGTTATATCGGCTACAGTTTACGGTTTCAAAAAGGAGATATGGTACAGCTGGCGCTGGCTGGTTGTTTAGCCGATTGTGGCATGGCTAAAATAAACCCGGCCATTTTGAACAAAAGAACCTCACTTGCCCTGCCTGAATACGAAGAAGTGAAAAAACACCCTATTTTTAGTTATCGAATGGTAGAAAACATCCCTGCATTGCGCACAGATGCCAAAATCGCAATTCTGGAACATCATGAACGTCTGGATGGGAGCGGCTATCCTCTCGCAGAGAAAGAAGCCAAGACACATTTGTATGCCAAGATTATCGCCGTGGCAGATATATTTCATGCCATGACATCCGAACGCTTATTCCGCAGCAAGCAGTCCCCTTTTAAAGTTTTGGAAATGATTTTGGAAGATAGTTTTGGGAAATTCGATATTGGCATCGTCAAGGCACTCGTTTCCGGAATCAGTAAATTCTCTTCGGGAGCCAATGTAAGATTGTCCGATGGAAGAATTGCTGAGATTCTTTTTATCGACGAAAAAAATCCTACCCGGCCGTTAGTTAAGGTAATCGACACCGAGGAAATGGTCCCGCTCGAAAAAAACAGATATCTATTTATAGAAGAAGTACTTGCCTAGATTTATGCCCGCGCATGAATCTTTTTTTATTCTTTGCTATAAAAATAAAATAGTTTGCTAGGATTAAGGGTGTTTTTAGAGGGGAGTTAGGGCGCTAATACTCTCGATTGGTTCCTTTAAGGATTATTTTTATATCTTTAAAAGAAATACTGAAATAATGGTTGACATTCATTTTGTTAGTTGGTATATTATTAAAGTCGCAATGAGGCAACACGAAAATTTGCTTCTTGATTCGGTGGACATCACAACGTGATTGCAGCCGAAAATTTGCTCTTTGAAAACTAAACAAACAAAAATGTCAACAACACAAGCAAGACCAAGTGAAAGCGATCTTGATCGCTGGAACTTGCCAACGTAACTTTATGAGCTAATCACTCACTCTATATTGGAGAGTTTGATCCTGGCTC
>JAUZPT010000418.1 GCA_030705745.1 Bacillota bacterium
CACAAAGATGTGCCTCCTGGTGTGTTTGTAGGCGGTAATCCAATGCGCCTAATCTATACAAAGGAACAATTGCACGAGCGCTGGTCCGAAGATCCCATCTACGGCCAGACAACTAAAGATTGATATTGCCGGAAACCAGGAAATCCTGGTTTTTTTTATTTTCATTTGGGAGACTGATGGCGTCAGGATAGGGTTTCGCTGATAGAACCCTGAATTCCGCCGATAGAAGGACAAAATTCGCTGATAGAACCCCGAATTCCGCTGATAGAAGGACAAAAATTCGCTGATAGAACCTCGAATTTCGCTGATAAGAATGGCAATTACCGCTGATACAACTCCACTACCCCGCATTTTACTTGATAGCAATTACTCCCAAAAGCTTAAACTTCCTCATTGACGGGAAGTATGATAGAGAGTAAACTACAAATATCTTTAATTTACTACCATATTAGCGAACTAAAGGATTTTGAATTTTTTAATTTAAATTATGCACCCTATTTTTTAGGAGAGAAGAGGACTTAAAGATTTCCTCAATTTACCCGTAGGGGGTGCTTACTGATTTTTTTATAAAGGATGATTGCGATGACTCGTCTGTTTATGTTTGAAAAGCCACTAGGCATGAGAGATACATTGCCGAATTTATATGAAAAAAAACACAGCGTCCGGTCCAGGCTGGAACAATCAATTAAGCTATGGGGCTATCAATTTCTCGAGACGCCTACGCTGGAATACTTTGAAACCGTCGGCTCCGCATCGGCCATACTCGATCAGCAGCTGTTTAAATTACTTGATGCACAGGGGCATACACTCGTTTTGAGGCCGGATATGACTACCCCGATTGCGCGTGTTGCTGCTTCACGAATGCTGAAGGAAGATTTGCCGCTGCGCATCGCTTATTCGGCCAACGTCTTTCGCGCCCAACAGCGTGAAGGCGGACGGCCGGCAGAATTTGAGCAAATCGGTGTCGAGTGCTTGAATGATGAAACGATTTCGAGCGATGGTGAAGTAATTGCGCTCATGATTTCTTCGTTAATAGAAACTGGATTGGAAGATTTTCAGCTATCGATCGGCCATATCGGATTTGTCGAAGAGCTTTTTTTGCAGATATTAGGAACAGAGGAACGCTCCAAGGCACTGAGGAAATTTTTATATGAAAAAAATTACGTCGGCTACCGGCAGCATCTTCAATCATTGCCGCTTTCTTCGATTGATAAGCAGAGATTGCTTGATTTCCTAGAACTGCGGGGCGGGGAAGAAGTGATCGAAAAAGCATTCGGCCTGATCGAAAATGAAAAAGGTAGGGAAGCTTTGCTACGCTTGAGTGAATTACAGGTTATTCTTCGTGATTATGGAGTGCAAAATAGAGTTCGCTTTGATTTAACGGTGGTGAGCCATATGAGCTATTACACAGGAATTTTATTCGAGGCTTATGCAGGCAACGTGGGTTTCCCAATTGGAAGCGGTGGAAGATACGGCAAATTGCTTGAAAAATTCGGAAAAAGCTGCAGCGCGACGGGATTTGCGGTGCGCGTCGACCGTTTGCTTGAAGCGCTTGGAGGCAATAACATACAAGAACCCGCGCATTGCATTTTTTTCAGTCCCGAGCGAAGAGAAGAAGCGTTTAAGCTTGCGATCGAGCTGAGGAAGCAAAACAAAAAGACGGTTTTGCAGGATATTAGCGGGGTGAAAGATTTGGACGCTTTTTCAAAGAAATATGACAATGCTGACTACCTGATTGGGAAAGCCAGAAAGGAGTCTGCAAATGAATAAGAAGTTGACGATTGCCATGCCGAAGGGCCGGATTTTTGAAGAAGCGGCAGACTTGCTTCGGACCGCTGGATACGCGCTGCCACCGGAATTTGAGGAATCGAGAAAATTGATTATTGACGTGCCGGATGAAAACCTGCGTTTTATCTTGGCGAAACCGATGGATGTTCCGACGTATGTGGAGCATGGCGTGGCCGATCTCGGCATTGCTGGTAAAGATGTCATGCTTGAAGAAGAACGCGATGTTTACGAGCTGCTCGATTTGTACATCAGTGGCTGTTACTTGGCGGTGGCTGGCTTGCCGAATACGAAAATGAATGAAGTGGCACCAAAGGTTGCGACGAAATATCCGAATGTGGCAGCTGCTTATTTTCGCGAACAGGGCGAACAGGTGGAAATCATCAAATTGAACGGATCGATTGAATTGGCACCGATCATTGGTTTGTCGGACCGAATTGTGGATATTGTTTCATCTGGAAGAACGCTTGTTGAAAACGGGCTTGTTGAATATGAACGAATTGTCAATATCACCTCGAGGCTTATCGTAAACCCGGTCAGCTATCGAATCAAAGAGGAAGAAATTTCAGAGCTTGTATCGAGGGTAAGCAAAGTAGTTGGGGGGATTCAAGGTGAAAATCTTACAGATTGATGAAGTTGCATCCTTAAAAAGATCGATTGATGCAGGTACTTCCGAGCAGCAAAGTTCGGTAAAAAAAATAATTGCCGATGTTCGCCGGCGTGGAGATTCCGCAATTGCTGAGTATACACATCAATTCGATCACGTGAAGCTTTCCTCCTTTGCTGTCGATGAAAGTGAAATAGAAGAAGCGTATAAGCAATTTGACGATCAATTTGTTGAAATCGTGCGCGAAGCGGCGGAAAACATCAAGTCTTTCCATGAAAAACAATTGCGCCCGTCGTGGATGACGACAGAGGAAAATGGCACCATCCTTGGCCAAAAAATCACCGCTCTCGATTCAGTTGGGGTGTATGTGCCGGGCGGGACGGCTGCTTATCCTTCTTCAGTGCTGATGAATGTGATTCCGGCGAAAGTGGCGGGAGTCAAGCGAATTGCCATGGTGTCGCCTCCGAATGAA
>JAUZPT010000419.1 GCA_030705745.1 Bacillota bacterium
AACATGCATTAGACCGTTCGTTACAACAACGATGTCCTTTGCAGTCAGGAACTCAATCATTTCTATAATCGTTGATCCCGCGTCCAGATAGATGCAATCTCCTTCTTCCACTAATCCTGCGGCATACTTGGCAATTAAACGTTTTTCATGAAGGTTTTTGGAAGATTTCTCAATCATGCTTGGTTCTTGCAGCTTCCCCTGTAATCGTTGTGCGCCGCCGTGAACCCGTTTTAAATATTTTTGCTCTTCTAACTGAGATAAGTCCCGACGGATTGTTGACTCCGAAGAGTTCGTTAACTCCATTATTTCATGAATCTTAACAGTACTTTGGTCCTTTAATAATTGAAGAATGATTTGATGTCGTTCTGGCGTTAACAAATCATCACCACCTTGAATTTTCTATCTTGTCTTGATTATAATGAAACCGTTTTCGAAAAGCAATCATTTTCTTTCAAAAACATTCATTTTTTGGATGTTTATGAACGATTTTTTAAAACTTTAAATAATAAAACCATAAAAAAGCAATTTCACCTGGAAATTCCTAAAGTGGAAAAGGCGCTAAACATTAAATTTTTTAGACCAAAATTAATTGTTTTTTTAAGATAAAATTAAGGCATTAATACTAAGATGGATTTATTTCTTGAAGATAGGAACGGTATTTGTTATGAAAATACATAGCTTCCAAACGATGGGGACTAACTATCAATTGGTGGGGTTTTCTAATCCGCTGGTGGAAGAAATGGAACATTGGCTTCATAAAGTCGAATGTCATTAGCAGAAGTAGAAAATAACTCTACTTCTGCAAGTGTAAAATTTATTTTATGTTGTCGATAATTTTCATTTGTGCTGTAAGTAAGGTTTAAAATATAAAAATGCAGCAGCCAATCCATGATCCTCTTGACTGCTGTTTAGTGGTTTATTAATATGCTTACCTTGCTAACCATCCGCCATCTAACGCTAAAATATGTCCGTTCATATAATCGGAGGCTTTACTTGCCAGGAACACCACTGCACCCATTAAGTCTGAAGGATTCGCCCAGCGACCAGCAGGAATCCGCGACAAAATTTCTGTATTGCGCTTTTCATCATCACGGATGGGAGCTGTGTTTGCAGTTGCCACATATCCAGGTGCAATGGCATTGATTTGAATATTATATTCCGCTAATTCATTGGCAAATGCTTTAGTAAGACCGGCGACAGCATGCTTGCTGGCTGTATACGGCGGAACAAATTTCCCACCTTGGAAAGACAGCATCGAAGCAATATTGATGATTTTACCGCTCCTTTGCTCTGCCATTACTTTCGCCGCTTCCTGGCTGAGCAAGTATAAAGAGGTAATGTTTGTTTCCATGACTGCATCCCAGTCTTCTTCCTTATACTCCAATAATGGGGCACGGCGGATGATTCCTGCATTATTTACTAAAATATCAATCTTCCCATATACCTTGAGACACTGTTCTACTATTTCCTTATGTGCTTCCCTATTCGTTAAATCTGCTTTAAAAAACGTAACCCTTTGTCCAGTTTCCTCAATCAATGCCTTGGTCTCTACCCAATTTTCACTGCGGGCAACAATAAAGAGGTCGGCCCCTGCTTTTGCTAGCGCCACGGCATACCCTTGGCCTAAACCTGCATTCCCGCCGGTTACAATGGCAACTTTATCCTTAAGGCTAAAAAAATCCAATGAAAAAGCTTTTAAATCGTTCTCCACTCATTAAACCTCCTTATCGCAATTCTTCCATTTTGACCTGGTCCATGTCACCATAGGTGATATTTTCACCACACATACCCCAGATGAAGGTATAGTTGCTTGTGGCAGTACCCGTATGAATTGACCAGCTTGGCGATATGACCGCCTGTTCATTTTTCAATACTAAATGTCTTGTTTCATTTGGTTTACCCATAAAGTGGAATACCCGCGTTTCCGGTTCCATATCAAAGTATAAATAAACCTCCATGCGGCGCTCATGTGTATGACATGGCATCGTGTTCCAAACGCTTCCCGGGGCAAGCATTGTTAATCCCATTTGCAACTGGCAGCTTTGACAAACGTTCGGGTGAACATATTGATAGATTTTCCGCTCGTTCAATGTTCCCTGCGCTCCTGTTTGCAACGGATCTATTTGGTTTATATCAATCTTTACAGTTGGGTAGGTATAATGTGCCGGAGTAGAATTTATGTAAAATTTCGCCGGGGCGTTTGCGTCCTTGGAACGGAACAATACTTCTTTTGTTCCTTTTCCAACGTACAGACCATCGCGCAGCTTCATGTCATACTCAGTTCCATCAAGAATCACTGAACCTTCTCCGCCAATGTTGATAATTCCCAATTCACGTCGCTCTAAGAAATATCCAACTCCTAATTCTTTATCAAGCTTAATCGTTAATTCATGATCTGCAGGGGTGATGCCCCCAAAAATCATCCGGTCGTTATGGGTGTAGCACAGGTGTACTTGGCCGGCCTCAAAAAGTGTTTCAACAAGAAATTCTCTTCTTAATTCTTCCGTCGTATATTTTTTCATATCTTCTGGATGGATAGCGTAACGAGTTTCCATAATCTCATTCTCCTTTATTAAAAATTTAAAATGCAATAATTGTTACATTTAGCGGTGAGCATCCTTCTTCATCAAAAATGATTAATTCGTTGTACTCTTTTAAGAGACTTACCGGGATTTTATACTCTTCCTGCGGCCCTATCTGCCAATAACGGCCTAAGCAAACACTATTTACCCAAAAGGTCCCTTTTGATAATCCATCTAAGCGGATCTTTACTTTTACATCTTTTTCTTCAGGCAGACTCCAAGAAAATGCGGTTTTGTACCAGCATGGTTCAATCTTGTTACTAAAGGTTTGATCATATTTAT
>JAUZPT010000042.1 GCA_030705745.1 Bacillota bacterium
AAATTCAAATTAAGAAGCTCCTTGCTCATCCTTAGCGCAAATCCCATTCCAATCATGACTGCTTCACCATGGGTGATTTCACCGTATCCTATTTCCGATTCAATGGCATGTCCGAGAGTATGTCCGAAATTTAAATATGCACGTATCCCATTTTCTCTTTCATCAATGCTTACAATTCGCGCCTTAATATTGATTCCTTTTTCCAAACAGTATGATAACTGATTCTTTGTCAAATATTCTAAATTTGTAACGTTTTTAATAAGCCAATTGTAAAAATCAGCATCTTGGATAAGTGCATGCTTTATCACTTCAGCAAAACCCGAGCGTTTCTCCCCAATTGGAAGTGTATCCAAAAAGTTCAAGTCGTAAAAAACAGCCTCAGGTTGATAAAAAGCTCCGATTAAATTTTTGCCAAGGTGATGATTGATCGCGACTTTTCCACCAACAGCACTATCATGGGCCAAAATGGTTGTGGGAATTTGGATGAAAGGAATCCCTCTCATGAAAGTTGCAGCTACAAAGCCTCCAACATCACCAACAGCACCACCCCCAAAAGCAAGAAGCAGAGAATTCCGGTCAAGTCCTGCCTCAAGAGCAGCTGTCATTGCTTCATAATAAACAGGAAAAGATTTTGCTTGTTCACCGCTTGGCACTTGAAAGAAGGCAGGCTGGAGTTCTTTTAGCTGGTCCATTAATGCTGGTAGGTGAAGTTTCCCTACTGTTTCATCTGTTATGATAAAAACCTTCGTGGCACTTTGATAATTTATTTTTATGAATGGAGTAAGTTTTTCAATGACATTATTCCCCAAGTAGACAGGATACTGTCTGGACTCAGTATTCACCAATATGGAATCCATTAAAAATCCCTCGCAAATTCTCGATGCGTGTTGATCTCCTTAGTCAATACATCCATTCTGTCACTGTAAAACTGGCCAACCAGGGCATTTGCAAGCTCCCACGCCACTACATTTTCCATCACGACCGCTGCCGCAGGCACTGCACAGCTATCTGATCGTTCGATGCTTGCACTGAAGGTTTCCTTTGTCTCGATATCGACGCTTTGAAGGGGCTTATAAAGAGTCGGAATGGGTTTCATCACACCTCTAACTACAATGGGCATACCATTCGTCATTCCGCCTTCAAAACCGCCAAGCCGATTAGTTTTCCGTGTATATCCCTCTTCTTTGTTCCAAAGGATTTCATCGTGGACTTCGCTTCCCGGCTTCCTTGCTGCTTCAAAACCGATTCCAAACTCCACTCCTTTAAATGCATTGATGCTCATAACCGCTCCTGCTAAAAGGGCATCGAGCTTTCTGTCATACTGTACGTAGCTTCCTACTCCAATCGGCATGCCTTCAACAATCACCTCGACCACTCCGCCAATCGAATCGCCATTTTGCTTTGTTTCATCAATTAGATCCATCATTTTCTTTTCTGCTATAGGATCAATACATCTAACCGGAGACTGCTCCGAAAGTTCCTGAAGCTCTGACAATGAATATTCTTGCATATCACATTCCGATTTCACTCCACCGATTTCAACAACATGTGAAGCAAGCTTCACACCTACAAGCGCTAACAGCTTTTTTGCTGCAGCACCAGCAGCCACCCTTGCAGTTGTTTCCCTCGCTGAAGAACGTTCAAGAACATTTCTCATATCTCTGTGTCCATATTTGATTGCACCATTCAAGTCTGCATGTCCCGGGCGGGGACGTGAAATTTTCCGCTTTACTTCTTCAGACTCTCCTTCAGCCAAAGGCTCCACTCCCATGATATGGG
The DNA here is from genome assembly GCA_030705745.1 of Bacillota bacterium. Classification (GTDB taxonomy): domain Bacteria; phylum Bacillota; class Bacilli; order Bacillales; family Cytobacillaceae; genus Neobacillus_A. The sequence continues at coordinate 1,780 of JAUZPT010000042.1, forward strand.
TCCAATGCTTCCAGTCATCATTGTTTACAACCAAGGTAATAGGCGATCCAATTGTTAAGCCATGACGAACGCCTGAAAGGATTTCGACTCGATCCTTTTCAATTTGCATTCTTCTTCCTCTGCCGTAGCCTTTTTGCCTTCTTGCCAATTCTTCATTGATATCTTCAGCGGACAATGGCATCCCAGAAGGCATGCCCTCGATGATTGCCGTCAGTTGCGGTCCATGTGATTCTCCAGCAGTTATGTATTTCATTTTCTTTCCCCCTTCAACTCGTTAAAGGATTTTTTCCAATATACCATATGACTAATGATATTTATAGTGAAATGTTTGTCTTCATTTTGATGCGAAAAGAAGCTGAAAGAAAAAGAGCCAATCATTTAAAGGCTCCTTTGATCATTTTTTTCGGTAAAAGAAAGTATCTTCCGTTTCAAAATCGTATGTTCCCGGGTTAAAAATTTGCTCTGTGCTTCCGACAAAAAAGATTCCATCTTTCCTTAAAGCAGAACTGAATTTTTTATATAATGTATTTTTTGCTTCCTCTGTAAAATAAATGAGGACATTCCTGCAAACAATTAAATCAAAGGGACCCCCAAATGGATCTGCAAGTAGGTTTTGTTTTTTAAAAGTGATTGTTTTCTTTATTTCTTCGGAGACAAGGTAGTGATCTCCTTGCTTCTTGAAAAACTTCTTTTTTGAATCTTCGGGGACTTCATTTAATGACCTTTCCGGATATACACCTAATTTTGCACGGGCAATTACATTGTCATCCAAATCAGTAGCCAACACTTGAACTTGGGATAACGGAAGAAATTTTGACATAATCATTGCAATTGTATATGGTTCTTCGCCAGTTGAACAAGCTGCACTCCAAATTTTTGGACGTTTATTTGTTTTTAGAATTTCGGGAAGGATTTTACTTTCCAACACTTCCCAGCGTTTGTAATTTCGATAAAACTCTGACACGTTGATTGTCATTCGATCCAAAAATTCATTCAGCAACTCTCCATTTTTATTCATTTCATTGAAAAAATCACTGAAAGATGAAAATCCTTTCTTTTCATAAAGAGATTCAAGGCGTCGTTTCATTTGAGCTTCTTTATAAAGGGACAAGTCAATCCCAGTCTTCTTTTTCACACTTAAAATAAAGCTATTGTAATCTTGAGACATGTTCTCTACACCCCATACTCGTGTATTCATTTTTCCGGTTCAAATGAAGTCTTAATGGAACTCACCGTCTGGCAAAGTACTTTTTAAAAACAGATAAAAAAGGCACCCGTATAAGCATATACAAGTGCCTTTCTTTTATAATTAGTATATCCACTCGTTGCTTACTTTAGTATACTCTGTACGTTCTTCCTCTTTGAAGAATAAGTTAATTTCGCGTTCTGCGCTTTCAGGAGAATCCGAACCATGAATGACATTTTTGCCTACAGTCAAGCCGAAATCACCACGGATTGTGCCAGGAGCTGCATCTTTAGGATTAGTAGAACCCATCATTTGACGAGCTGTTGAAATGACATTTTCACCTTGCCATACCATTGCAAAAACAGGGCTGGAAGTAATAAAGTCAACAAGTTCTCCAAAGAATGGACGCTCTTTATGCTCACCGTAATGTTGTTCAGCCAATTCCTTCGGGATACTCATTAATTTAGCACCAACTAGTTGAAAACCTTTTTTTTCAAAACGGGAAACTACTTCACCGATTAAATTTCTTTGAACGCCGTCAGGTTTTACCATCAAAAATGTTTTTTCCATTTGCTCCACTCCTAAACCAATATGTATATGTTGTCCAAAATAGGACAACCAACGAGAATCGTACCATTGTTTTGAAAATTCCGCAACCTTTTAAAATTTCCGATTTCCAATGAATTTCGCTATATCACGTAACGTTTTTTTTGCACGATTTGCAGGAAGTTCATCTAAAATGGCAAATGCTTTCTCAAGATAACGATCACTTAACGCAATCGACTGTTCGATGGCATCTGATTGCTTAATTAGACCGATAATCGCTTTCAATTCTTCTGCATTAGTTTGCTCGTTGACCTTTTCGAGTTCTTGCCTTATGTAATCATTTTTCTTTGCATATAAAACAGGCAATGTAACATTTCCTTGTAAAAGATCGCTCCCAGCCGGTTTGCCCAGCTCTTTTTCCGTTCCGGTAAAATCGAGGATGTCATCGATAATTTGAAAAGACATTCCGACATAATAACCGAATTGGTATAGTTTTTTATGAAGTTGGGCATCCACATCGGATGCAATCGCTCCTAATTGGCAGCTAGCAGCTATAAGGATAGCAGTTTTTCTTTTAATTCGTCGCAAATAATCGCGAAGGTTTTGATCAAAACGATATTTGTCCTTTATTTGTTGAATTTCTCCGATACACACTTCTACGATGGTATTCGCTAGAATTTTATGGGCGAGCGGATTTTTAATATTCGTCATCATTTCGAGGGAAAGGGCAAAAATATAATCTCCGGTGTACATTGCAATCCGATTATCCCATTTAGACTTAATCGTCGGCTTTCCTCTTCTAAGGTCTGCATCATCGATCACATCATCGTGGACTAGCGACGCCATATGAATCAATTCAAGAGCAACAGCTACATTCTTGATAACATTGATGTCATAATTGCCAAATTTTCCTGCAAGAAGAACAAAAACCGGGCGAATTCTTTTCCCTCCAGCTTGAAGAGTATGTAATGAGGCCTGACGCAAAAGAAGCGATTCAGCCTGTATCGTTTCCTCGAGTTTTTTCTCAATTAAATTTATATCAGCATTCAAAAATGAATACATCATATTTAATTTCATTTGTATTCACCCTGCTTTTCCATCCTGTCTATCGTTTCAAAAATCATCTTTTTATACCTATATGAACGGCGGCGACTCCTCCATTATACGGCTTGTACATAACTTCCTTAAATCCTGCTTTTTCAAACATTCCAGCAAGTTCCTTCATGCCAGGAAAATCCCTTGCAGATTCCTGGAGCCATGAATATTCATTAAAGCTCTTTGCAAACAGCTTGCCGAATATCGGCATGATAAACCTGAAATAAAAATAATAAAGCTGCTTAAAACCAACCATCGTGGGCTGTGAGGTTTCCAGGCAGACACCAAGGCCACCAGGCTTAAGGACACGGTTCATTTCCTTTAGCACCTGCAAATAATCAGGGACGTTCCTAAGTCCAAATCCGATAGTCACATAATCAAACGATTGGTCAGGATAAGGCAATTCCATCGCATTTCCATGAATGAGCTTAACTTGTTTTAAATTAAGTTTTTTCACCTTGTCTTCCCCGATTTTCAACATATTTTTGCTGAAATCAAGTCCTGCTACTTCGCCCTTCGGACCAACGGCTTCAGCCAAAGCAATTGTCCAGTCTGCTGTACCACAGCAAACATCAAGTGCTTTTGTTCCGGGTTGGACATTCATTTTTCTCATGGTGTCATTCCGCCATTTAATGTGCTGCTGAAAGCTGATGACAGAGTTCATTTTATCGTAGTTCTCATAAATTTTCTCGAATACATTATGAACCCGCTCTTCTTTAGACTGTTGCATAAATGTTACCCTTCTTCCACAAAAGTTTTAGCAACCGGCTGATGCTGGTTTAGGATCGAGGCGATTCTCGACTCAAGAACATCATTTAAATGGGGAATTTGTTTAATTCCTTTTTCAATTAAATTCTTGGAGTATTCAATGTACCTGTCGCATATTAACAGCAGATATTGTTGCTGCTCTTTGGAAATTTCTCTGGATTTGCTGTCACTCTTAGGAAAAGCAAGCTTTTTTAATGCTTCGAAAATTACCGAGCTACCCACTTGAAGAAATTGCGCCTTTTCATTAAGCAAGCGCTTTACAAAAAGAAATTCAGAAGCAACCTCATTCCATACAGTGGCTTGCAAATAGTCCGAGAGCTTGCAAAACAAAGAACCTTCGATCGTTTTAATGCTTCCCATCAATTTCTCAATTCCGTCTACTTCTCTTTGATAAACGGAAATCTTATGTTCATTTACTTCTTTAATTCCCTTGGAAAGTGCTTTTATCAACGAGAGGTCATCTGTTTCGGCAAGCAATTTATAATATAGACCGCTATAGTAATCCCCGGCAAGAACGGTAAGCTGTCTGCCTTTTTGTTCATCAGAGGATTCATCTGGCATACTGTTTTTTGATACATTTTCATGGGTATCAAGGGCAATTTGAACAAGCATCGTTGTCAATGCATAGTTTTGCATATCACGACTAGACAATTCGAGTTTATCCATTATGGAAATAAGGATGAGAATTCGATCCTCATCCACAATGGGCGATTTAATATAATTAAGCAAGTAAGGATGAAGCACCTTTTGTTCAACTTGCTTTTTAATATCTGTAAGTTTCGTTCGAATGTCATGCAATTTGATCACCCTTGCTTCCCCAATTTAGTAATGTCTTTGTGTATTTCTTTTCCCGCTATGCAGGAGAAAATTTTCGGTTTTCGCTTATTCACTGCGATATTCTTTATCACTTTTTAAATAAACAAGGCAGACAACATTATACCATAAAACACATTTTTTTATCAGACTTTCACAAAATAATAACAATTTCCGTATTGTAAAAGGAGCATTTCAACCAAGGAAATCCCCTGTACTGTAATTATTTTATGAAAGTGATTCTATTTTTTCATTTCACTTTCGATTTCACCGAGGGAGGTCAGTATTTTTGCATTCCCTCTTATTTTTATGGCGGATGTGTGCTCTGTAAATTGGGCAATCATAACTTCACCTTTATCAAGTTTTTCTGAATGATGGAATTTTGTATCTGATCCCCTTGTTAAACCAATCACACTTACACCGTCTTCTATCGCTTTAATGACAACATAATCTGTCGCCGGGTTACGCTTTTCCAATAAATAACTCCCCCTTTCCGGATTAAATTACTTCAATGAACTTAATTTTTAATAAATGATAGTACTTCAGAACGAGCAATTGCATTATTGACGAACTCGCCGCGAACTGCGGAAGTAATCGTCTTCGAACCAGGTTTTTTAACACCCCTCATTGTCATACACATATGCTCCGCCTCGACTACTACCATCACACCATGCGGCTCAAGCTTTTCCATAATGCTATTGGCGATCGTGGAAGTAATCCTTTCCTGAAGCTGCGGGCGTTTCGCCACCGCCTCTACCGCTCTGGCTAGTTTGCTTAACCCTGTCACACGGCCGTTTCTTGGTATGTATGCTACATGAGCTTTACCAAAAAAAGGAACAAGGTGATGCTCGCACATTGAGTAAAAAGGAATATCCTTAACAAGTACAAGTTCTTCATGATCTTCACCAAAAATGGTCTCAAAGTGCATTTTCGGATCTTCATTCATGCCACTGAAAACTTCTTCGTACATTTTCGCAACACGTTTTGGCGTGTCCAGCAAACCTTCTCTATTTGGGTCTTCCCCGATTGCTTCTAATATTAAACGTACCGCTTGTTCAATCTGGGCACGATTTACGTTTTGCATTATGTTTCCTCCTAAATGTATGTATAACCTAAGTCTTTTTAACAAATACATCTTAGCATATCCTCGTTTACAAGCAAAATTAAACATATTTGCTGGTATGCTAAAAAGATAATCAAATAGCTTATGCTTTAGTTTATTATTGATAATTAAGAATGGCAATTCAAATGGCCGATAGGATCAGATTGGACATGTAAAAAGGCTGCAGATCGTCTCTGCAGCCTTTTTGCTTTAGCATTCGCTCAAAGCACATAATTATATGTAATTATTTTACAGCATCTTTAAGCGCTTTACCTGGTTTGAAAGCAGGAACCTTGCTAGCAGCGATTTCGATTTCTTCGCCAGTTTGTGGGTTACGACCTTTACGAGCGGAACGTTCACGTACTTCAAAGTTACCAAAACCGATTAATTGTACTTTATCGCCAGTTTTCAAAGCATCAAGAATTGAATCAAAAACAGCATCAACTGCTTTAGTAGCATCCTTCTTAGAAAGTTCGCTAACTTCAGCTACTGCATTAATAAGTTCTGTCTTGTTCATGCCATTCACCTCCTCCCAAAATTTTTGTTCAAAAACAGACAAATTTACTTATCTACATTTCTAAACAAATTTCGCCAAATCTATACGTATAAACGCATATTTTGTTGACAGTGCTAATATTAAAGCAAGACTTTATAAATTTCAATCTATTTTTAATAAAAACCCAATAAAATAAAGGCTTGTAGCACTGTAACGTTAATTCTGTTAAAAGATTATCATAATCAAAACAGTATATCAAGAAAATTAAAAAAATATTGCCAAAATCCCCAAATTTCTTTAAAATTCCCGCTAAAACAGTACTTTTATCACCTTATTCCACGTTTTAATATTTTCTAATCCATTGATGTTTTAAGTTCATTGAACATAAAAAGTTGACTCCCAATGGGAGCCAACTTTTTTTAAAGGATAATAGCGATTAATCCGCCTGAACCCTCATTAATAATTCTTTCTAATGTTTCTTTTAATTTGTAACGTGCATTTTCTGGCATGAGCGATAACTTCGCCTGGATGCCTTCCCTAACGATTGAACTGAGGCTTCTGCCAAAAATATCAGAATTCCAGATAGATAGTGGATCATCTTCGAAATCCTGCATTAAATAACGGACAAGCTCTTCACTTTGTTTTTCGGTTCCGATAATCGGAGCAAATTCAGATTCCACATCCACTTTAATCATGTGAATAGAAGGAGCAACAGCTCTTAATCTTACACCGAAACGCGCACCCTGCCTAATAATTTCAGGTTCTTCCAGGCTCATGTCCGCTAATGTCGGGGATGCAATTCCATACCCTGTTTGTTTAACCATTTTTAACGCATCCGCTATATGATCATACTCAGCCTTTGCGTGAGCAAAATCTTGCATGAGTTCTAAAAGATGATCTTTACCCCTGATTTCTACGCCAACAATTTCTTTCAAGATATCATCATAGAGTTCATCAGGCGCATATAAATCAATTTCAGCTACACCTTGGCCCATCTCCATTCCCGCTAATCCTGCTCTTTCAATAAATTCGAAATCGCCGAATTGCTGAACCACTCTGTCCACATCTCTCAATCTTTTTATATCCTTGACAGTTTCTGTGACGGCATCCTGGTAGCTTTCACGAAGCCAATGGTTGTCTTTCAGCACCATTACCCAGCTAGGCAAGTTTACGTTCACTTCGAGCACTGGGAATTCAAATAAAGCTTCGCGCATGACATTTAATACATCTGATTCACGCATACTTTCGACACTCATCACAAGCACTGGAATATCATATTTTTCAACAAGCTTGTTCCGGAGTGTTTCAGTACTAGGGTGATAAGGCTGGGCGCTATTCACTACCATGATAAATGGCTTTCCGACTTCCTTTAATTCAGCGATTACCCGTTCCTCAGCTTCAAGATAGCTATTGCGAGGTATTTCACCGATCGTTCCGTCTGTTGTAATGACAACCCCGATGGTAGAGTGTTCCTGGATAACTTTACGCGTCCCAATTTCAGCAGCTTCATGAAATGGAATAGGCTCTTCATACCATGGTGTCGTAATCATTCTCGGACCGTTCTCATCCTCATAACCCTTTGCTCCAGGAACAGTGTATCCCACACAATCTACAAGTCTGATATTGACATCCAGGCCTTCATCCACATGTAGAGTTGCAGCCTGATTTGGAACGAATTTCGGTTCTGTCGTCATAATGGTCTTTCCTGCAGCACTCTGAGGTAGCTCATCTTGTGTTCTGGCCCGATCTGCTTCGTTGCTCATATTCGGAATGACCATTAACTCCATAAATTTCTTAATAAAAGTGGATTTGCCGGTCCGAACTGCCCCAACAACTCCTAAATAAATATCACCGCCTGTTCTTTCGGCAATGTCTTTGAAAATATCTACTTTTTCCAAGTGATCCCCTCCCGATCATTGAGTAAGTGGGATAATATTATCCATTTAGGTATTTTTTGGACAATATATATTTATGACGTTGTCCTATATAGTTATGACAATTTTTTAAAATTTTTTACCCCCTTATACAAAAATCCCCGGATCAGCCGGATTTTTCTTTCGCAAACCACTGCTATCTGATGAAGGTTCAGGTTTATTACCGATTACCGTTTTACGATAGTTACCTTTACGCATCATAAATATCTCACTTTCATGTATGCGAAAAAACCCTTCTCCTACAATATATTTCATAGGAAAAGGGTTATGACTAAATAGATGCAAGAAATCAACAATGCTATTTTTCATTCAAAAAAACGGGCTCATTTGTGCGGGGGTCGATGGTGTATGGCAGGGAATACGCTGGCACTAGCATCGATTGATCAACAAGTATGGAACGAATGTCCTCTCCAGGTTTCAGTCCTTTTGTTCCTCTCTTTTTGATTTCCTGATACAAATCACTGCTATAATCCACATACACTTCCGCATCTCCACTAATGATAAACGGAAGATTTTGGTGCGTGAACGGGCTTACTGCAAAGGGAGGCTCCTCGTATCCAAGTTGTTTATAATCTATTGTATAAACATTATTAGCGATATTTTTCTTATATGGAGGATACCCATTCGCTTTAATTCTCATCTTGATTTCCCTAATTGTATCTGCAATCGTTAAATCAAATAATTTTACTTGAGGATTTTTCTCAACATTTACAAGGACATATTGAAACACACCACCGCTTTCAAAAGCGTTTCCTGGAGGATCCGCTAAATATTTCGGTGAAAGCTTTGTAAAATCAATCGGATATTTTTGATAAATCGGTGTTTCAGCATCTCTTGTTTTTATTGGTAGAATGCCTCCGTTGTCTTTTCGAAAACCATCTACTGCAGCTTGAACAGCCTCAAGTTGATCCCGATACGGTGTTTGGTTTTTCGCCATTTCATTATCAGGATACATGCAACCTGAAAGGAGAATTGACAACAAACCAATCAAAAAACAAAGAGATTTCATCTTCATATAATCAATCCTTTATATTTATGTATGCAACATTTGAAGCGTTTTAAGTGAACACAACGATAAACATAATAATGCCTGACAGAATCATCAATATATAAGCTACTACTGCCGTTACGATACGAAGAATGCCTTTAAGCTTGTACCTGCTGAAAATAATCATGATAATTGCCAAGAACATAAAAGCCATTCCGGCAAACGATATCCACATTTTTAACATTGCTGGCGACACTTGTAACTCCTCCTCTTTTTCCGAAGGTAATTATATCACACGTAAAGTGGTTCAAAAAATAAAATTTTTATCACCTATATTGCACAGAGATAAATTCGACGAAAGCTGAAAGAAAGCACGAAAAAAAACCGAAGAAAAGAGGGGCGAGTTCTTAACTTCGGTACGGTAGACTATACTTTCCCATAAACACGATCCATGGTACCGGTTTGTTTCGTTGCATTGTATGCCAGACAAATCTCAAATGCATCCTCAAATGCCTAATTCCCCTAAACAAATGTGTTGAATTAATAAAAGAACTTTTCCTTTTGATTTAGTTAATGAGACTTTTTTTTCATAAAAAGAAGGACATTCCTATTCGGTTTGTCCTTTTATCCTTTATATATTTCGTTGCCGCAGAAGAAGTTAACCTAAAAAATCAGCAAGATCTTCCATTTCATGTGTTTTACCACGTGCCATTAATATATCCACAGCATCCTTGGCATTTTTGCCATCAAATAAAACATGATAGAGAACTGTTGTAATTGGCATATTCACTTCATATTTTTCAGCCAGCTGATAAGCCGCTTTTGTCGTTCGTACACCTTCCACAACCATCCCCATATTATCGAGCACTTCTTCCAATGATTGTCCTTTGCCAAGAAGATTTCCTGCTCTCCAATTCCGTGAATGCACACTTGTGCAAGTGACAATCAAATCACCAATGCCGGTTAGACCTGAAAAAGTTAACGGGTTGGCTCCCATTTTCGTTCCACGGCGCGCAATTTCCGCCAACCCTCGTGTCATTAAGGCAGCTTTGGCATTATCACCATACCCCAGCCCATCCGTAATACCGGCAGCCAAGGCAATGATATTTTTCAACGCCCCACCAAGCTCAACTCCAATGACATCCGGATTTGTGTATACTCGGAATTTGTGATTAATAAACAAGTCCTGAATTTTTTCAGCGGCTTTCAAATTCTTCGAAGACGACGTAACTGTTGTTGGATGGCGCAAGCTTACTTCCTCTGCATGGCTCGGACCTGAAAGGACAACAACATCCTTTAACATCTCTATCGGCAGTTCTTCCTCGATCATTTCGGAGATGCGAAGAAGTGTATCAGGCTCAACGCCTTTGCTAACATGAACGACTGTTAATGGTGTTTTTTGAAGTGATCGAATTTTCCCGAGAACTTCACGAATTGCTTTTGTCGGAACCGCCAAAATAATTATTTCTATATGTGTTAAGGCATCTTTTAACGATGAATATCCGGTTATCGAGTTTGGCAAAGAAATTTCAGGCAAGTACTTTTTATTCGTGTGAAATCGATTGACTTCTTCCACTTGATTTTCATTATGGCTCCAGAGGCGCACCTCATGTCCGTTATCTGCAAGAACCAGTGCCAATGCTGTTCCCCAACTTCCAGCTCCGATAACAGCTACGCTCTCATTTTTACGATCCATAAAAATCACAACCTTTTAGTTATTTTCTCTCTCTCGCAAAGATTCTGATCGGTGTTCCTTCAAATCCAAACGCATCCCTGATTCGATTTTCGAGGAAACGCTGGTATGAGAAATGCAATAATTCAGGTTCATTCACAAAAACAACAAAGGTCGGAGGCTTCACAGAAACTTGGGTCACATAGTAAATTTTTAATCGTCTGCCATTGTCGGTAGGTGTAGGATTCATTGCAATTGCATCCATTATAACATCATTCAGAATATTTGTGGACACCCTTAACGAATGGTTTTCACTTGCAGTATCGATCATCGGCAGCAATGTATGGATTCTCTTTTTCGTCTTGGCAGATAGGAATACGATTGGCGCATAACTGAGGAACAGGAAATGCTCCCTGATTTTCTGCTCAAGTTCCTTCATCGTTTTTTCATCTTTCTCTACAGCATCCCATTTATTCACAACGATGACGACTGCCCGTCCGGCTTCATGCGCATAACCAGCAATTTTTTTATCTTGTTCAATGATTCCTTCCTCGGCATTAATAACCAC
>JAUZPT010000420.1 GCA_030705745.1 Bacillota bacterium
ATGTTGTGTGTAGTTTGGTAGGGGGTCTTATGCTCGTGAGATGGGGCTTGTTGACAGGGGAAGCAGGAAGTAGAAATGAGAAAAATGCTGTATGATTGAAATGCTGATGGTTTCGATAGGTGGATTTTCAGGAGCAGTCGTGAGGTTTGCAATCAGCAAACAATTAAATGCAAAGAGCAAGTCAGATCTCCCAATCGGTACTTTGTTAATTAATTTGACAGGCTCCTTTCTGCTAGGATTGCTTTGGGGACTTAAAATAAAAGGACATATATATTCCTTATGTGGAATTGGATTTATGGGAGCCTTTACCACATTTTCGACGTTACAGCTCGAAGCCGAAGAAAGCAGAAGGTTAGGTAAGAAATTCGTGTTTATTCGCTATTTAACTTATTCCTACGTGGGTGGAATTACCCTTGCTTTTATAGGAAGCTCGGTAGGAAGATTGTTTTTATAAAATTCTTTAATAAAATATTTATCAACATAAATGTTTCGAGAAATAAAATTTAAAAAAGGAAAGATCCTCAATAATTTAAGGGTCCTTCCTTTTTTTGTTTATATGCAATGCATTATTATTTTTTGCCTGTTTGAACTTGTGGTGCTTTATTGTTTTTATAAAGCCTTTGGCTTATGAAGGATTGAAGAATTAGGAATGATCCTCCGACAACCCAGTAAAGCGGAAGGGCAGCAGGTGCTTTTAATGAGAACATGATAATCATTATTGGTGATAAAAGACCCATATACTTCATTTGTTCCTGTTGTTGTGCAGGCATGCTTGATTGCGAAACTTTGAATTGAAGATAATAAATGACACCTGCGATTAATGTGATAGCGATATCCGGTTTGCCAAGGCTAAACCATAGGAAGGCATGTTTTGCAATTTCTGCATCCCCACGAATGGCGTAATAAAAACCTGTTAAAATCGGCATTTGAATCAGGATAGGCAGGCAGCCCATGTTTAATGGATTGACGCCATGTTTTTGATAAAGCCCCATCATTTCCTGTTGAAGCTCCTGCTTTTTCTTTGGATCTTTCTCGGATTTCATTTTCTTCTGGATGACATCCATCTCGGGCTTAAGAACATCCATTTTTTCTTTCATTGCCATTTGATTTTTGTATTGTCTTAGCATCAGCGGCATTAAAATAAGACGAATAAGAAATGTAATGACGATAATGGAGAGGCCGAAATTCCCTCCAAATATTCCCGCCAAGCCGTGAATGGCTGACGCAAATGGAGAAACGAAGTATTGATGGAAAAATCCATTGCCACCAATGCCACCACTGCTTTTTTTACTGGCGGACTGGCAAGCAGTTAAAAATAATGTAGGAATCGTTATTAATAATAATAATGAAAGTGAAGAACGTTTTGTTTTCATGTTTCCTCCTGAAATGTGTAAATTATTATATTGTATAAAAAGAGGAGAGATGTTCTTCCGGATCATCTTGTGAGCTCTCTTTCCTACGAATATACCTAATTATCCATAGTAAAATTAAATTCGAATGAAATCGGCTTTTTTTTGAATAAAAGAAAGTAGGATGAACGATTTTTGAAAGCTCGGTATTTGAAAAGGAACCAAAAAAAGAACATTCGACACTCAGTGCCAAAATAAGCTTTAACGTAATTCCGATGTACAAACTGCTGTAAATAACCGAGAGAGTTTGTATCTCTGTCAAATCGATCATGATTTGAAACAAAATCATTCACCTCACTTTTTAGCCGATGATATGAGTATAAAGGAGATAAGAGGAAGAATCAATTTAATCTACTAATAAACCTTGGAAATGAATTTTCTAACTTGTCCATGAACATTTTTATATGAGTGTTTTTCATAAATAAACGCCAAAACAGGATATTGTTTTGGCGGGTATAGAACGTTTTATTTCTATTTTTTTGATGTCCATTGTTGGGTGAGCAAGGCGAAGGCGATGTCAACCTGTTCCTCACTCGGTGGTTCTACATTTTTCAGCTGATATTCGTGGCCAAGAGCCTCCCATTTATAAACGCCAAGTTTATGATAGGGAAGAATTTCAACTTTTTCAACATTTTGTAGCGTTCCAATAAATTCACCCATTTTTTTCAAATCTTCAAAATCATCAGTTACTGAAGGTACTAAAACATGTCTGATCCAAACGGGTACTCGATGATCGGATAAATATGTGGCGAATTCGAGTATATGTTCGTTTGCCATACCAGTTAATTTAATATGTTTTTTTCGATCAATGTGTTTTAAATCAAGCAGAACTAAATCAGTATAAGGAAGCAATTCATTTAATTGACCCAAAAAATGAGATGAATTTGAAAAACATCCACCGGAGGAGTCGATTGTCGTATGAATTCCTTTCTTTTTACACTCCTTAAATAATTCAATCAAAAAAGGGATTTGCAAAAGAGGTTCACCACCGCTGACTGTAATTCCGCCACCGGATGCTTGGATGAAAGGGAGATAGGATACTAAATCATTCATAATTTCGGAAATGGTCATTGTTTTTCCACTACCAATTTCCCAAGTATCTGCATTATGGCAAAATTGGCAGCGAAGCAAGCAGCCTTGGGTGAATACAACATACCTGATTCCAGGTCCGTCTACCGTCCCAAATGTTTCAATAGAATGAATATTTCCGTTCATGATGATAATCCCCTTTCAATATAAGGAAGGAAGAGCGTTTTACTCGCCCTGTTCCTTCCGCTTCAAAGCAAAGTATTAATTGAATAAACTACATTGTTTCATGGAATGTGCGATTTATGACGTCAAGCTGTTGTTCTTTTGTTAATTTGACAAAATTAACGGCATACCCAGATACCCTAATCGTCAATTGTGGATAAAGTTCAGGATGTTCCATAGCATCC
>JAUZPT010000421.1 GCA_030705745.1 Bacillota bacterium
CTGTATGGCTATTTACAGCCTTTTTTAGAGGATGATATTTTTATCGCCTTGACCCGGATGATTCGTGACCGTGAGGGTGACTTGCCTTCCCGGGTGTTGAATCGAATCAATACTAAGTGTTTATTAATTTGGGGAGAGCATGATAAAATCGTTCCGTTGCAAGTCGGAAAAAGGTTAAATGAGGATTTAAAAAACTCGGAGCTTGTCATATTAAAGGAGACCGGACATCTTGTCCCAGAGGAACGCCCTGACGAAGTATACTCGGCTATTTACGGATTTTTGGAAGCTCAATGAAAAAATATGCACCAAATGACGTTATGTCGGCTCCTGGTTATTTACATCGATTTATTTTATTGATTCTTGTACGACGAAAAGAGTGCACCCATCGTGGGTACACTCTTTTGTTCATTTCTAAATCGTGCAAGAACCGCTCGATTTTATCAAGAGCAATTCTTCCGCCATTTCAAGACAGCTTGCCATTGGGATGAGCTCCTCGAAGGAAAACTCATAAATCGATTGTATTTGTTCGGCGAGAGCTACAGGTGTATCCATTACATGCACCGCCTGGATTGTATCTGCAATCTCCGTTTCATAGCGTCCATATCCAATATGAAAAGGATCCCAGGCATTCAGGGCATCCGTCATTTGAAGATGTAGCTGCGGCATTTCCATATTAATCACCTATTATTTTCACATATGTTGTTCTTATTTTTATCATAGTAATTAAGAAGTTAGAAATGTGAAATGAAGTTGTGGCAACTGGTTCTCGAAAGCAGTTGCCACACAAATAAAAATCGTTTCATCATTTAAGTACGTATTCCGCCAGGACACTCTGCAATTCATATATATTCAGGCTTTTATTGAACTGCTTTTGCAGCGGCAGGGCATTTCCAGAAATCCAGATTTTCAGTTCTGCATCTAAATCGAAGCTCCCGGCCGTTTCAATGCTGAAATGGGTGATGCTTTTGTAGGGAATCGAATGATATTCGACTTTTTTCCCTGTCACCCCTTGCTTATCCACCAAGATCAAGCGTTTATTTGTAAAAATAAACAGGTCTCTTACCAGCTTATACGCTTTATCGATTTTTTCATTTTCTGCAAGGATTTTCACAAAATCCCTTTGAATTTCCGCCACGCTAATTTCCGAAGCATTCCCCATGATGCCATCAAAAATACCCATTGTATCGCCTCCCATTTTACAAATTCTTCTTATCCTATATTATCAATAAAAAGGAGGAAAATAAATCCAATAAATTTTTACTCAGCAAGCCACTCAGTGTGGAAAGATCCCTCTTTATCGACACGCTGGTACGTATGCGCACCAAAATAGTCTCTCTGAGCCTGCAAAAGGTTTGCCGGAAGGAACGCTGATCGGTAGCTGTCAAAATAAGCGAGCGCGCTTGACAGTCCTGGTACAGGAATCCCTGTTTTAATAGCTGTAGAAACAATTTCCCTTGCTGCATCCTGATAGTTTTCAGTGATTGATTGGAAATAAGGATCGAGCAATAGATTTTCAAGCTCCGGATTCCGGTCATACGCCTCTTTGATTTTGTGAAGGAAACCAGCGCGGATGATGCAACCTCCACGGAAAATCATCGAAATCTCGCCGGGCTTTAGATCCCAGCCATACTCCTGGGAAGCGCTTTGCAGTTGAGCAAACCCTTGTGCATAAGAAATAATTTTACTTAAGTATAAGGTTTTGCGAATTAACTCAATGACTTCTTCCTTGTTGCCGTTGAATTCGGTTCGAGCCGGACCTTTTAAAATTCCACTCGCTTTCACACGTTCATTCTTCATCGCTGAAAGAAAACGCGCAAAAACGGATTCTGTAATGATGGAAAGAGGCACTCCCAAATCAAGCGCGCTTTGGCTCGTCCATTTTCCCGTCCCTTTTTGGCCGGCAGTATCCAAAATGACATCCACGAGCGGCTTGCCAGTTTCAGGATCTACTTTTGTAAAAATATCTGCGGTAATTTCAATTAAGTAGCTATCCAGTTCACCTTCATTCCACTCTTTAAATACTGAGTGCATTTCCTGCGGCGAAAGTCCAAGAATGTCTTTCATTAAATGGTATGCTTCGCAAATTAGTTGCATATCACCATATTCAATTCCATTATGAACCATTTTCACATAATGGCCCGCTCCATTTGGACCGATATATGTACAGCAAGGATCTCCCTCTACCTTGGCCGAGATAGCGGTTAACATTGGCTCTACCAGCTCATACGCTTCCTTTTGCCCGCCTGGCATGATTGCAGGTCCAGTTAGTGCACCTTCTTCACCTCCGGAAACGCCCGCACCGATAAACAGAATGCCTTTTTCCTCAAGTTCTTTGTTTCTACGGATTGTTTCCTTAAAATAGCTATTGCCGCCATCAATGACAATATCACCTTTATCCAATATAGGCAGTAGCGATTCAATCGCTTTATCGGTGATAACCCCTGCATTAACCATTAACAAAATTTTTCTCGGTTTCTCAAGTGAATGCACGAATTCTTTAATATCCGTTGTTCCGAATATATTTTTACCACTGTTCGTCTCCAGAATTTCATTCACTTTTTCCAATGATAAATCATAAACTGCAACAGAAAATCCCCTGCTCTCAAAATTAAGCGCCAGGCTTCTTCCCATTACACCAATTCCTACTACTCCAACTTGTTGACTACCCACTCTGAATCATCCCTTCAAGATGCACAAAAATATAGATCATTTCCACTGAAATATTTCCATTATACTCAAAAACGATACAGAAAGAAAATGTTACGGGGTCAGGCCCCCGACAAAGCAACGCATCACCGCACCGGGGGTCAGGCCCCCGGCGAAG
>JAUZPT010000422.1 GCA_030705745.1 Bacillota bacterium
AAACCGGTCCGTTTCCAACGTTTTGCTTTCCTTCGCTTAAAGGTGTTTGATTACTTTTTGTAAAATTGGCCGTATCCGTTATGGCTTCTTCTTTTGAAGTAAACGAATCCGCCAAAGATTGTTCCAAAAGAGAAGGCAGCAAATCATCCCCATCACTCAAGCGCTCATCTCCAAATGGAGTCATTGAATCGTCTGCCTCGTTCAGTGGCTGTTCCCAAAAGGATGGGTCGAATTCATTTTTCACGCGTTCGGGAAGCTGCCAGCGAAAGTTTCCGTTTTCCCAGGCAGAGAAATCGGGAAGCCAGTCTTTTTCAAGAATTCCCTCGTAAAGCGAGTGTGCGGCGGCAAGGCAAACCTCTGCTTCATTGCTCCAGTCCCAATGGACGAATCGGTTGAAGGATTCGCGTGCAAATAAAGAAACGAGCTGCCAGCCGTTCACGATGACGCCATCCGTTCCTTCAAAACTTCCAAACTCTAGGACCGTTCCGTAATAGCTTTCTTCATGACGGCTGAAAAGGAGGTTTTTCCAGGAGGATGGTTCAAGTACGTCTTCGTTCTCGTCCAGGGCGGCTAGCAACTAGCGGCCATCTTCAAGTACCTTCGTAATTAATTGGATATATCCTGTCTTAAGCATCGATCAGCTTGCTCCTTTTGCATTCTTCATGAAATGCGCGCAATCTTCTTGTTCGTTCCAGCAAATTTTCGAAAAAAAACTGCCAGTCGGACACGCGTTTTTGTTTTTTATAAATGGTTCTTAATTTCTTTAATTGACGGACAGCACTTTTGTAGCTTTGTCGATTTTTCAAATCAATTTGCTGCTGTGCGGATTGGTGCAGCAGGGATATGAGCACCTCTGGCTGTTCTTTTTCAATTACCTTCAGCCGGTCTTTTGGCAACTGATCGTATTGATAGCCAATGAATGACTGAAGCTCGCTCCATTTGTCATACATTCCTTGCTCGAATAGAGAGATCTCGTATTCTGCATAGCTATAAGGAAGTGATTGCAGGAGCGCGCGCTCATACAAATCAAAGCGTTCATTTGTCTTGCAAAATGGGAGAATAGCTTTTAACAGCATATTCGTAAAACCCGTACACGCATAATAGGAACGCTGGACCTCCAAATATACCTTTACTTTTTGTACGAGCAGATCAATTAGTGGAGCTGCACGGTTCCACGATTTTTGTTGAGAAAAAAGCTCAATCCAATAAAGCAGGTATGGTGTAACTTTCTCATCTTGAATGGAGGAAATAAGCCTTAAAGCCGAGTCGTCCATTTGAAGCAGCATACATACATGAACTCCGGCGATCTGGAGCGGAATCGGATTTTCCCAATCCATTATTTTTTCTAATCGAAGCTCGATTTTTTTCAATTCATCTTCACGCCACGATTTCTTTTTAAAAAGATGGCTCCAAAGCAAACGGTACAAATAGATGCGGTCGTATTCGAGTTCATCGACCGCCGTAAGCAGAGAAGTGGTATCGTCCTTTAATTTTTCGATAAAGGCATCGAATGCAAAGGGCATCGTCTGAACACCGAGCTTTTGAACGAGCGACTCAGCTTCATCGATCAATTGGGAAAATACGAGGTCAAACGTACGGCGAACCCCGTCGTTCGTATACCCCATTTCCTGGCTAAGCTCGGCAAGCTTTTGAAACGAAAAAACCGTGCCAATCAGGTCGTAAAGCAGCTTCCATTCTTGTTTAACAGGGGCGCTCGCGCTAAGGCGCCGGCGGTAAACCCGGAATAGCTCAATCACCACATATGGATTTAAATGCTGCTTTGTTTGTAAAATCGTTGTAAAGCTTTCACCAAACGACTGGATCCAGCGATCATAATCCGGCTTTAAAATGCCGTTCGCTTTTATTAAATCCCTGGCTTTTTCCATTCCCAAGGCGGCTTCTGCTTTTTTTTCCTGCACTGGCTTGCGCCACTGCTCAATCCAATCGGCTACACTGCCGGATTTTGAATAAGCGAGAAAGAAAACGGCCATTTGATGGCGGCAAATCCCGTTGGCAGGGCACGAGCACTGGCTCATCTCGAAAAAATTCACATCGAGTTCTACGCGGGCACGCACGACATCCTGAACGGTTGCAACCATGGCATCCTCACCGACCCGCAGCAAGGTAACAAGCCCCTGCCGGTAAAGGAGCATACCCTTTTGAACCAGCTTGGCATCCTCCTCGATTTCCGGATGCAGCAATTGCGCTAACTTTTCGGACATAGCCCGTATATGTTCACTGGCAGGCATCGACATCTTCGCCAAAACCTCCTTTGCTTCAATAAAAATAATAAGACAGGACGACGATCCGAAACAAAAGCCGATCGCACCAATCCCCCAAAAACCATATTCTCTTATTATACCCAAAATTCAGCAGATAGAGTAGGCTGCGGCTTGAATAGTGAAAGGGTGGAGATTGGGGGTGGATAGGGATCAGTTGGTATGGGGTCAGTCCCCCGGTGGAGTAAAGCGTTAATGGAGTGGGGGACAGTCCCCCGGCGGGGTAAAGCGTTAATGGGATGGGGGTCAGTCCCCCGGTGGGGTAAAGCGTTAATGGAGTGGGGGACAGTCCCCCAGTCAGGTAAAGCAAAAGGGCATACGAAAGCCAGTATGGTTGTAACGCCATACTGGCCCTGTTTTGGGTGGTATACATTTGTTTTGGGGTGAGAAATAAGAAGGGAAGATTCACACGTAAAGTGAAAATCATTTTGAAGGAACGAATCGAGAATAACTTTCGTAGGTTGTTGGCTAGTTCCTATTTCTCAATACTCACTAGCTGCTTCACTATAAAAGTCCCATCGTTTTTTGGACTCTGTGGATGTCTT
>JAUZPT010000423.1 GCA_030705745.1 Bacillota bacterium
CCAGAAGCTCTTGTGCTTCCGTCTGCAAATGATCGCGCTCCGTTTCAAGCTGTTGAAGATCTGACTGTAAATCGTTCAGCTTCAACATCTTTTCCTCGTTTATCACTCGCCTCTCACGTTCAGCGTTCAGCTTCTCTCTTAAAAAAAATGACGCTCTTTGCAAATCTTCGCCTTCAAAAGAATCCAAATATCGCTTTGCCAATTCGACAATGTCTTGTGAAATTGATTCCATCTCTTTTTCTATCTTTTCAATTCTTTCAATCGTACGTTGCTTCTCCCGAAACTCTTTTTTAAACTGCTCAATTAATTGAAAAGAAACCAGGAGGTGTTTTTGTGCAACAAGAATTGGAATTCTCAGCTGTTTTGCCAAAGCCACTAACTTTTCATTATGTTCTATGTTTTCCGTTTCCCATTTTTCAAACCTTGCAATGACTTTTTCGTATTGTTCATTTTGCTGTTCCCATTTTATTTGCAGAAGGCGGGCACGCTCTCTTTGCTCATTATCAAGCTGTAATTTGTACTGCAAAGCAGATTGGCCCATGAATTCCGCTGAATTCATTTTCATGATTAAAGCAGTTTCTCGCTGCAGCAAGGATTCCAATTGTTGATTGAGATCGGTTTCAGATTCTTCGTTCGTTCCCTTAAAAAAGAACAGACCAAGAAGCACACATCCAATCAAACCAAATGCAGCCAACAGCATTTGTTGAGTCAGAACACTGTAAAGTAATAGACCCATAAACAAAAATCCTAATGTAACTAATTGATTTCGCCTTTGAAGCATTTTTTTCTTTTTCTTTCTCTTCTCCTGTTGTTCAGCTCTTTTCAAAAATTCAATTTGTTCCCTTACAGCTCCAAGCTCGATTTCAATGCTTCTTTTATCCGTCCCATTGCTCATCTGTTCTTCAAGAATATGGCGTTCATTTTCCGGAAAAATTTGCTCTTTAGCAATATTCCAGTCGTATTCCACTTTCTCAAGGCTTTCCTTTTCCTCGGTGAAGCGGAAATCCAAATCGTTTTTTGCATCCTCAAGCTGCTGCTGTTTTTTATATAAAGCCTCAACCTGTTCTTTAATATAAAAATTCGTATTGATGTCCAACAACTCTTCGTCGGTTACATCCAAATGCAGTTTTTCCTGAATGATCATTACACTTTCATTCAATTCATCAAGCTTCAATTCCCATTGTTTTTTCTCAAGCTTCAGCTGTTCAAAAAGTGGAATTTTTTCGATGGAAGTTACAATTTGCGATTCGTATTTTAGTACTCTTTCATCTGGGAAAAGCTTTTTCAATTCTTCCTTCAAGCCCGCGATTCGTTCTGTTGTACTGATTATTCTTGCCTGATAAGGTTTTATTAGTTGCGTTAGCTTTTCCATTTGCTCCAATCCGTTTAAAGGAAAGCTAACATATCCTAATTCACCAAGCTCCATTTTCACTCGTTTGGACTCGATGACAAGCGGCTGTACTTTTTTCCACTCAAGCAGCTTATTTCTTTCTTCCCTGATCCCACTGCCTTCATCCTGAAGCGATGCTATTTCATTTTGAACAGTTTCAAGTTTCCCAAGTAGTTCTTCATAGTGAGAATTTTTCGCCGATGCTTTCTTCAATTCATTTTTCAACTCTTGCAAAGCCTGTACTTTTCCATTTAAGTGAGGATTTCTCCCTGTCGGTTTAAAACGATAATCCAGTTCCTTTTTTAATAATGTTTCCGTTCTCGCCAGTTGGTCTGTGCCTAATGTTCCAGCTGAAAATAGGAAATTTCCAATCTCTTCTTTTTTCATTTGATGGATATTTTGCAGCCCATGCAAATTAAATGAAAAAATGGCTTGAAAAATTCCTTTATCCATATTGGAGAGAAGTTGTTGAAGCAGCTCCTCTCCACCACTCATCCCGTTTTCAAGCGTGACTGTAACATCACCTGCCGCTTTTCCTTTTACTCGCTCGATTGTAGCAAACCCAAGCTCTGGATGATGAATTCGAAGCATGCCCCCGTATTTAGCGTGCAGTTTTGGTTCGTAACGAAGTTCTGTTTGCTGTTTCGTCGGAAATCCAAATAAAACCGCATTGATGAATGCCATGATAGTCGATTTTCCGGCCTCATTTTTTCCGTAAAAAACCTGCACCTGCTCCGAAAGATTTATATGTACATTTTCAAGTTTCCCAAAACCATAAATATATAATTCTAAAAGTTTCACTTTCTCCCTCCTCTCTTCCCTATTTTTGATGAGCGAAAAGCGTTAGAAGCAATGATTCTGCTTTTTCGAGCAATAATCGCTGCTCGCTTTCCGGCAGGCTAGCCAGATGTTTTCTTGCCAGTTGGTGGTGATACAATGGAGCCAATGTATCTTCAACATGGTCGTATTGATCAATCGTTAAAAAAAGTTCATTATAAAAATCGGCTTTCCCACGTAATTGTTCCCGATTGCCAATAAGTGCTTCCTCTACTCGTACATCCACCGTCCAAACAAAGTTTTCGCCATCGTTTTCGTCCTCCTGAAGGATGTCCAGCAATTCTGTATACACGGACGCTGCATCCCTGTCGTCATCCAGTCGCATGTTTTTTAAAATAATTGTTAGTATGGTCCCAAAATGATGCTCCCGATATGTTTCAATTACAGTCCGGCATAAGGTGAGAATATCATGGAAACTCCGGGCTCCTTGTGCATCGAGCATTGCTTCTTCCCAGACTGCCACAGATGTTTTATGAAAATGGCAGGTGGCTCCGTCGGTTGATAGTTGAACAAGATAAACTCCCTTTTCACCTGTTTCTTTTCGGTTTCTTCCTTGAATATTCCCTGGATAAATGATAGGAGGA
>JAUZPT010000424.1 GCA_030705745.1 Bacillota bacterium
AGCAGACGGTCTTTAGTGAAAATAACTCTGTTGATTAGAGCGGAAGGCGCGAAGACTCCTGCGGGAGTACGGGTCAGGGGAGATCCCGTAGGAGCGAAGCGCCGAGGAAGCTCTCCGGCACGCCCGCGGAAAGCGAAGCGCCTGGAGCGCAAATCAACAGACCTGTTTAATGAGGTAATTTCTAATAATTTTAAAATATATTAACGCGGTGATTTGATAATGAAAATAAATAAAAATAACGCAAACAAAAAAAGGGCAGCTTCACAAATATTTGCGAAGCACCCTCTCTTTTATTGTAAATTAACGAACGCATCGTCTGATTTTAACTTCGTTTTAACAATTTTATTGTCATACAGCCACTTCGAAACATTTTCCCACACGGAAGGATCCTCATACCCGAAGCCTTTCCCACCAGCGTCCATCAGTGGAAGCAAGATTTGCAGGCTCTTCGTTTCAACACCCTTATCAAGAGGTGATGTTTTTTCTTCATGCTTCAATAAAATGGACAATCCCTCTTCGGGATGATCCTTTACATACTGTTGCCCTTTTGCAGCAGCTTTCATAAACTTTTTAAATATATCCGGCTTTTCTTTGAGACTTTTTTCACCTGCAACGAGAATCAATTCATAGTAGTCAGGTACACCATATTGTTGCGGATTTAATGTGCGCATTGGATGGCCTTGTTTATCGAGCAGTAATTTTTCATGATTGATATATCCGCCAATCAAGGCATCTGTTTTTTTCGTAGCCATCGCAGGAATTAGATCCCAGCCAACATCGACCATTTTAATCTTATTCGCATCCCCGCCATCTGCTTTCACCATTGTTTGAACAATAGCTTCATCCAATGGTACCGATGGATAACCAATTGTTTTTCCTTCGAGATCCTTAGGTGATTTGATTGGGCCGTCTGCAGGAACCATCAATTGATTCAGCGGATGGCGCACAACAGCACCGAACGATTTAACAGGTATTCCTTCACCTCTTGCCATAAGTAATACTGGTTGATAGCTGAGCGCTATATCGATTTGATTCGCCGCAACCATTTTAAGTGGATCGTTTGTATCGGCAGGCATTTTTAGATCAACATCCAAACCTTGCTCTTTAAAATACCCCTTTTCTTGTGCTACATAAAGAAACGAATGAACTGCGTTTGGATACCAGTCCAGCATTAAACTAACTTTTTGAAGATTTTTCCCTGATTGCGATTGGTTCTTCT
Organism: Bacillota bacterium; assembly: GCA_030705745.1. GTDB lineage: Bacteria > Bacillota > Bacilli > Bacillales > Cytobacillaceae > Neobacillus_A. Next base: position 1,220 of record JAUZPT010000424.1, read on the forward strand.
TTTCCCCAGTACTGCACGCACTCAGAGCAAACACGAACAAACAAACAATAACTACAAACCATTTTTTCATTGCTAATTCTTCCCTTCATCTAACCTTTATTTAAAAACGGTATTTCTTTTTCATAAATACCTTTTCAACCAAACCAATGAATAAAAAAAGTATAATTCCCATCAAAGAGAGCAGGAAAATCGAGGCAAACAACGCATCAGCCTGCAAATTGCCCGATGTCCGCCTGCTGAAATAGCCTAATCCTTCACTGGCACCAAGCCATTCGCCAATGGTTGCACCGACGACACAATACACAACCGACATTTTCAAGCCTGACATGAACGCCGGCAGCGCTAACGGAACCTGAATTTTTTTAAACGTATCCCAGCGCGTGGCACCCATCGTTTTCAATAGTTCTTGATACTCCGTCCCTCCCGATTTTAATCCGTCATAAGTACTAACGACGATTGGAAAAAAAGCAGTAAGTATCGTGACGGCAATTTTGCTCCAGATCGTATAGCCGAACCACATGATAAATATGGGTGAGATCGCGATGAGTGGAACTGTTTGTGAAATCACCAAAAACGGATACAATATTTTTTCGAGTGCCCTAGAAAAATGCATGCCAACACCCATTATGGTCCCACCCACAATCGATAATCCAAAACCGATCAACACTTCCTCCAATGTGACAGGGAAATGGACCTGGATTAAAAGCTGCCAGTTATCGATGAGCGCCTTCCAAATCGACGATGGTGCAGGCAATATAAATGGTGGAATGAGACCTTTATGGACGACCCATTCCCATAAGCTCATGAGCAGAATGACAACGACGATAAAGAGCCCGAAGTCTTCTGTCCACTTTTTCACTTTACGCTTCATCGTGTATCAGCAACTCCAATTCTTTTCTCATCGCTATAAACGCTGATTGATAAATAAGTTCCGCATTTCTCGGCCGGGGCAGGGAGACGGTGACTTCTTTCACATTTTCACCATTGTCTCCTGTGAGCAAATAAATCCGGTCGCTCAACAAAAGGGCTTCTTCTAGATCATGCGTAATAAAGAGAACGGTTTTTTGCAAATCTCCCCACAGTCCGAGCAACCAGCTGTGCATTTTTCGTTTTGTGAGCGAATCGAGCGCGCCAAACGGTTCATCCAATAACAGCAAATCACGATTCGTCATGAGCGTGCGCAAAAAAGCAACGCGCTGCCGCATCCCACCGGACAGTTCATTTGGGTACGCATTTTCAACGTCTGCCAAGCCGAACCGTGAGAGCCATTCCTTGATTTCCGCGATTTTTGACGGAGTGTTTTCCTTGGCAATCTCCAATGGCAACTGCACATTTTCAAGCACCGTTCTCCATGGCAAAAGAAGATCCTTTTGGGGCATAAACGCTACTTTGCCTAGTCGCTTTTCAGGTTGTTTCCCGTCAATCCAGATTTGTCCTTCATCCGGTTCGAGCAAACCAGAAACGAGCTTAAACAAATTACTTTTTCCAGAACCGCTCGCACCAATCACAGAAACAAACTCGCCTGCTTTCACATCCATTGAAATATTTCGAAAAATAGACTTAGCCCCTGCTTCGGATGGAAAGGCGTATG
>JAUZPT010000425.1 GCA_030705745.1 Bacillota bacterium
TGGGTCATTACCCTATATTCTTCCGAGACTTGATCATGGGTGGAATGTGTGGCCACATTTACAGCTGACAGAGAATCCACCTAGTTACTACGCGAAGAAATTTTTTTATGATTCGATCGTTAATAGCCCAGTGAACATTAAATTCTTAGTGGGAAAATTCGGGGCAGAACAAATCATTATGGGATCTGATTATCCATTCCTACTCAGGGAAGCTCCACCTGGGAAAATTATTGATGATACGTTAACAATTACCGAAGCGCAGAAACGAGCCATGCTAGGGGAAAACGCACTGCGATTCTTAAATTTACCGGTTAATCTATTAATATAGTGCGAAATGGAATGAGAAGAGGGTGAACAAACTTATGACTCCAGAAGAGAGATTAGAAAAGCTTGGTTTGAGGCTGCCACCTCTTCGTCCGGCTGCCGGAAATTATGTAAGCTGTGTTCGGACTGGAAATCTTATTTTCACTTCGGGTCAGGGTACGGATGAATACCGCGGAAAACTTGGTGAGGATGTATCTGTAGAAGTTGGCTATCAGGCAGCCAGACAGTGCATGCTTAATCTTTTAGCGGTCATCAAACAAGAGGTTGGCGATCTAAGCAACGTGAAGCGAATTGTGAAAATCCTTGGATTTGTCAACTCTTCGCCTGATTTTACAGACCAGCCGAAAGTTATGAATGGCTCCTCCGATTTGCTGGTCGAGGTGTTCGGTGAAAAAGGCAGGCATGGGAGATCGGCAGTAGGGATGGCGCAGCTTCCAAACAATAATGCTGTCGAGGTTGAAATGATTTTAGAAGTTGAGGATGGTGGAGTATTTGACCAACGTGCTTGAAAAACAACTAAAAATAAACGACGCAAAACTGTTTATAAATGGAGAATATGTAAAAGCTATTTCCGGAGAAACGTTTGATACCATTAATCCAGCGACGAATCAAAAATTAGCATCCGTTGCTAGTGCAAATGAGCAAGATGTTGAAAGAGCGATTCAAGTCGCACATCGAACCTTTGACAGTGGTCTCTGGAGTAAAATGTCAGTGGATGAGAGATCAAAAATTTTATGTCGAATGTCCGACCTCATCATTGAACGTGTGAATGAGTTAGCTCTTCTCGAAACATTAGATGTTGGCAAGCCTATTAAAGAAAGCCGAGATTTTGATATTCCTAGAGCAGCATCCAATTTGAGATTTTTCGCTGAAATGGCGAAATATATCAATCATGAACATTACGAACAATCCAAGCATATGAGCTATACAAAATATTCTCCAGCTGGTGTAACCAGCTTAATCATTCCTTGGAATTTACCATTCATGCAAATGACATGGAAAGCTGCTGCTGCCTTGGCCGCTGGGAATACCGTGATTGTGAAGCCAGCATCCTATACACCACTAAGTGCTGTCATGTTAGGTGAAATTGCAAACGATGCGGGACTACCACCGGGTGTATTAAATATTCTTACGGGACCTGGTGGAACGGTCGGAACGGCGATGACCACCCATCCAAACGTTCGCAGGATTTCTTTTGTTGGGGAAAGCTCAACCGGCAAAACGGTTATGAGAAATGCTTCAACACACTTCATCCCTGTATCATTAGAATTAGGAGGAAAATCAGCCAATATTGTGTTTGAGGATGCAGACTTAGATGAAGCCGTCGCAGGCTCGATAGAAGCGATTTTTAGAAATCAAGGAGAAATTTGCCTAGCAGGCTCACGATTGTTAGTACAACAATCTATTTATGATACATTCCTCGAGAAATTTCTGACCGCCGTTAAAAACATCAAAGTGGGCGATCCATTGGATGAAAGTACGGATATGGGTGCGCTTATTTCAAAAAATCATTTAGAAACAGTAGACAATTATGTGCAATTTGGAATTTCTGAAGGGGCGAAGCTTGCCGTTGGCGGTAAACGAGTGGAAGGATTATCTCAAGGTAATTTTTATGAGCCAACCGTTCTTTATGATGTGAATAATAAAATGAAAGTAGCGCAAGAAGAAATTTTTGGCCCGGTATTGGTTGTTATTCCTTTTAAAACGGAAGAGGACGCGATTCAAATTGCGAACGACTCCATTTATGGATTGGCAGGTGTAGTTTGGACCAATGATTTAAGGCGTGCACATCGTGTTGCTTCACAGATCAATTCAGGCTTACTCTGGATCAATTGCTGGTACTACCGGGATTTAAGAACTCCATTTGGAGGCTCAAAGGCTAGTGGAATCGGCAGAGAAGGCGGACGCCATAGTTTTGAGTTTTACACAGAGGCAAAGACGATTACATTGAAATTATAAAGGAATGTGAAAGGTGGCTTATTGGCCACTTTTTATCTATGAATAGGGGAAAGGCAGGTGCTGATCGTATGAAAACGTTAGTAGAATCCATTGCGGGGGAAATACTCGATGCAGAAATTCATCAATATTCAGTTGCTCCAATAACAGAACGCTATTCTGAACTAAATGTGATCGATGCGTACGAAATTCAGCTCGAAGTAATCGATAAAAAGGTAAGAGAAGGACAGAAAATCATTGGGAAAAAGGTTGGACTGACAAGTGTAGCGATGCAGCAAATGCTTGGCGTTGATGAACCAGATTACGGCCACCTTTTGGATTCGATGAAAATAGCGAATGGAGAAACTGTGAAAATAAATGAGTTTATTAGTCCAAAGGTTGAGGGGGAAATTGGTTTTATTCTTGACCAAGACTTGGTAGGTCCAAATGTAAATTATATAGATGTATTAATGGCAACGAAATATGTTGTTCCAACACTTGAAATCATTGATAGCCGTATTTCAGATTGGAAAATTAAA
>JAUZPT010000426.1 GCA_030705745.1 Bacillota bacterium
GCAAGGTTTCCATATACTTCAGGATGTCATTCATCCACCCCATATTCCATTTAAAGCCGAAGCCAAGGCCACCACTTTCAACAGAACCTGTTACTTGAGGCCAATCCGTCGAATCTTCTGCGATCATCAACGCCGTGGGATCGAATTGGGCAACTGCACTGTTTAATTTTTTCAAAAAATTTATTCCAAACGTGTTTTCCTGATTAACAGCATTTGGCCAATAAATAATGTTCGCGACGGCATCAACGCGAAAACCGTCAATATGATAATGCTCCAGCCAGAAAAGAGCACTCGATATTAAAAAGCTTTGCACCTCCGGCCTTCCCAGATTAAAATTGGCTGTGCCCCAAACCAAATTCTCCCGATCCTGGCTGGAAGCATACTCATAGGCGTAGCTTCCGTCGAACCGATGCAGCCCATGAGCATCTTTGCAAAAATGGCCCGGTGTCCAATCCAAAATGACACCAATTCCATTTTGATGGCATACATCCACCAAATGCATAAACTCCTCTGGAGATCCATAACGGCTTGTTACCGAAAAATATCCTGTCGCTTGATACCCCCACGAAGCATCGAGCGGATGCTCAGTAAGTGGCATGATTTCAATATGCGTATATCCGTGCGCTTTTACATAGGGAATCAGTTCAGAGGCTATCTCTGCATACGTTAAAAACTGGCCGTTCTTCGTTTTTTTCCATGAACCAATATGCAATTCATAAATTGCAATCGGCTCCCCAGCAGCATTGCTATTAGTCTTTCGTTTCAGCCAATTTTGGTCGTTCCATTTATAATCACCCAATGGATACACAATCGATGCTGTATGAGGACGAAGCTCCGAGTAAAAAGCAAAAGGATCAGCCTTTAGCAACACCTCTCCAGCTTGTGTGGTGATTTCATACTTATAGAGACAATAGGTTAAGTCCTCCTCAATGGAAATTATCCATATTCCCTCTTCATTGACTTTTTCGAGTTCATAGCCAGTTGAATTCCATTGATTAAAATCTCCGGCCAACCTCACCCTCTCTGCCGCTGGTGCCCAAACACAAAATTGAGTATATGTGCCGTTTTCCGCCTTTATGACATGAGCGCCAAATAAATGATGGCTCTTATAAAGAGTTCCTTCATGAAATAAATGCAACTGTAAATTTGTTGGATAAAGGTCCATCACATTCTACGCCTCCTATTAAACAGAAACTATCACAATACTATTCTAGTTTCCTTTTGAAATTCCTTGTAAACATTTTCGAAATATTTCGACATTATTTGCGAGAATTCGATTTTCCTCACTGTTATTCCCTCCTAAAAATCGATTTCAATAAAAAAATTGCCGAATCGTGTTGTACGTAGGAGATGGTTTCTTTGATATAAGGAAAACAAAAAATCCTCAAATTCATGTTTTAAGAAGAATAATCTTCCAAAAAGAGGAATCCAGGTAGTTGAAAGCCAATTTCTATTAGAGAAACTATAAATATTGGAGTGTTTAATATGAAGAAATTCTTTGAGTACAATTGGCAGAAAAGAGACGAATGGGTTAACTGGTGTAAGCAACTAACAACAGAGGAGTTAAATAAAAAACGTGTTGGGGGTGTAGAAAGTATTTTATATACTCTTTTTCACATTACTGATGTGGAATATAGTTGGGTTCGTGGTATTCAAGGTAAAGAAGATGTAGTGTTTCAGTTTAGCGAATACGATACACTTGAGAAAGTTAAATCTCTCTCGGATCGACTAAGAAATGAAATTATAGATTTTTTAAAAACAAATATAACAATATCAGATGCTGAACTAGTGAGTGTTCCTTGGGATGAAAATAAGTATACAACCGATGATATATTACACCATATTGTCGCTCACGAGATTCATCATATTGGCCAACTTTCTGTTTGGTCAAGGGAATTAAAATTAGTCCCTGTGCAAGCCAATTTCATTGGAAGAAAGTTTAACTAGGGGGCGTTTAATTGTTTCAGCTTTTTCTAATTGTAGGATCAGTTGGTATTATTATTTCAGGTGTTTTTATTGGGGCGTGGACTAATGGAGATAGACAAAGAGCAAATTTTTATTCCGAGACAACTGAACACAGAAGCTTTAGAACGAAAATAGCATTAATATCAGGTCTGATCGGCATAATCGCTTTTGTAATTTCAGGAGTAATATATTATATAAAATAGTAATTGTAAATCATAAAAAAGTGCTTTACTTCGAGTAAAGCCTTTTCTTATTCAAGTAACAAAGCAGGATAACTAAAGAAGCTTTATTAGTTTTTATTTATGAAAATAATAGGATAACGGAGGTCGGATGTTGAAACAATTAACAGTTCACAAATTTAAGGAGGACCATAATGAGCAAATTCAGTTTGTTTGGCAAATTTACGGTACAAGAAGGCGAACGTGACACAATGGTAGATATTTTGTTGGAAGCAGCAGAATCAATGAAGAATCTTGATGAATGCGAGATATATCTCGTAAATATTTCTGAAAGTGAACCAAACTGTGTTTATGTTTATGAAGTATGGAGTAATGAAAATGCCCATCAAGCCTCTCTAACTCTTGAAGCTACACAAACTTTAATAAGCCGTGCAAAACCAATCATTACTGGAATGGAGAGAATCAGCACCCTAAAAACAAGGGGTGGGAAGGGCATTTAATTCATTTTCAATACCTATTTAGTCAGCCTTACTAAACTATTTTTATAATAATGAACAAAAAAAAACTGTCTGAATTTATTCAGACAGTTTTTTTTATGACCCCTACGGGATTCGAACCCGTGTTACCGCCGTGAAAGGGCGGTGTCTTAAC
>JAUZPT010000427.1 GCA_030705745.1 Bacillota bacterium
AGACGGTCTTTAGTGAAAAAACTCTGTTGATTGGAGCGGAAGGCGCGAAGACTCCTGCGGGAGTACGGGTCAGGGGAGATCCCGCAGGCGCTTAAGCGCCGAGGAAGCTCCCCGGCACGCCCGCGGAAAGCGAAGCGCCTGGAGCGCAAATCAACAGACCTGTTTAATGAGGTAATTTCTAATAATATTAGGACATATTAACGCTGATTCGATAAAGAAAATAAAAGGCTGTCGAATGTTTTTCGACAGCCTGAGGACAGATTAATCTGCCCTTTTCCTTGTATCTAGAAAATATTGAACTTTCCTTTTTTCATGACCAATCCTGGTCCGCCAACCATATAAAGTGCGCGGTTGTCGATCATTTTTTTCATGAATGAAGCCTTGCCGCCTGTTAGCTTCTTGCCATAGACCACGCCGATTGCATCGTTTTCACCTAGAGAACATACCGTTCCTTTGATGTCCGGTTTGAATGCTTCAAGTTCTGTTTTATTGCGTGCAAGTGCCGCAATATTTCGTGCACAAACTTCACCTTGCTGCATCGCAATTTGAGCAGTAGGGGGATATGGACGATTGATTTCTTCATTAATCATTAATGAGCAGTCACCAATGATAAAGACATCATCATGTCCGGTAACGCGTAAGTCAGGTTGTACCTTAACGCGTCCTCTCATTGCTTCAAAACCTGATTTTTCAATAATAGAGTTTCCACGTACACCGGCAGCCCAAACAACCGTACCTGCCTTGATTTCACGTGGCTCTTCTTCACCCTTGGCAACAATGATGCCGTCAGGAGTGCATTCTTTAATTGCCGTACCGATCAAGAATTCTACACCTTTTCTTTCCAATTGAGCAACTGCATAATTCACAAGCTCAGGGTCAAAACCAGGCAATACCATCGGTGCTGCTTCAACACATACGATTCTTACTTTTTGGAAGTCAACATCGTATTCATGGCATAATTCAGGAATGCGATTTGTCAGTTCACCCAGGAACTCTACACCTGTAAAGCCTGCGCCGCCAACCACGATTGACAATCTTTCATCCTTTTTCTCTTCTTCCATATTGTACGTTGCAAATTGATATTCCATATGCTCGCGCAGCTGACGTGCTGAATTCACATTCGTAATGCCGAATGCATATTCCTTCAATCCTTTAATACCAAACGTTTCCGGCTCTCCACCAACTGCTACGACTAGATAATCGTAGGAAACTTCACCTTTTTCCAAGATAACCTTTTTGTCTTCTTTGTTAATTTCTACAGCTGTATCCTGGATAAATTCAATTTTACTGCGATCGAGAACATCACGGATATCATAACGGACTCTGTCATGGTGAAGCGTTCCGGCAGATGCCTCATGAAGCCAAGTTGTTTCATAATGGTAGTCGTTTTTGTTAATTAAAACGATTTCTGCTTCATTGGAACCCATAAGTTTTTGAAGTCGGACTGAAGTTATTAATCCTCCGTATCCAGCTCCTAAAATAACGATTTTTGGCTTTCTCAACGTAATCACATCCAGCTTTATAGTATTTTTCAAGAAATTGATTATTTCTTATCTTCCACTGCTTTACAAAATATTATTTTAAGATGAGAAAAAAGATTGTGATATTGTTCACTAAATAGTTCAAAAAAATGTGCTTTTCCTGTCACAAAATAGTAACAATATGCCCAAGGTACATCTTATTCTTTTTCAAAGTGTTTTTCAAGCTATTTATGTTGTTTTTAAAAGGTGAGAAAATTTAGACTTATTTCTCTTTTTTACCTATTCCCTCAGGATTTCGATGTTAATCCCAGGTATGACAGTTTTCGGAATAAATCGGAGATATAGATGAGTAATAACAGATTTTATGTTATGATATTAGATGGATTTCTTACTACATAGTTAGGGGGATATGGAGTTGCGAGAAGATCAACGAGTATATGATATCACGATTATTGGGGGCGGCCCTACCGGCTTGTTTACAGCATTTTACGGTGGGATGAGACAGGCTTCCGTTAAAATCATCGAAAGTTTGCCACAGCTGGGCGGCCAATTATCTGCACTTTATCCAGAAAAGTATATATATGATGTCGCGGGTTTCCCGAAAATTCGTGCGCAGGAACTAATTAATAACCTGAAAGAACAAATGGCAAAATTCCAGCCAACGGTTTCTTTGGAACAATCAGTTGAGAAATTGGAAAGACAGGAAGATGGTACATTCAAGTTAACGACGGATAAGGAAGTACATTATTCCAAAACAATAATTATTACCGCAGGAAACGGAGCATTCCAACCTCGACGTTTAGAGCTGGATGACGCTATTCAATACGAAAGCAAAAACCTTCATTACTTCATTGATGATTTAAATACTTTTGCAGGGAAAAAGGTAGTCGTTTTTGGCGGCGGCGATTCAGCAGTCGATTGGGCACTTATGCTTGAGCCAATTGCAGAAAAAGTATCCATTATCCATCGCAGAGACAAGTTCCGCGCACATGAGCACAGCGTAGAAAATTTATATAATTCTAAAGTAGAAATCAAAACTCCTTATGTTCCTGCAGAACTCATCGGCGATATCAGTGGGGTAAAGCAAGTCGTTCTTGGCAGCGTAACCGATGAAAGCAGAGAAATAATCGATGTGGATGCCGTCATTTGCAATTATGGTTTTGTATCTTCACTAGGGCCGATTAAAGAGTGGGGATTGGAAATTGAGAAAAACTCCATTGTCGTGAATTCCAAAATGGAGACGAATGTACCTGGTATTTATGCAGCTGGTGACATATGCACATACGACGGTAAAGTAAA
>JAUZPT010000428.1 GCA_030705745.1 Bacillota bacterium
AAAAATGGTAAAAATTACTTGCATTCTGCAAATAATAATGCTATAAATTGGATATAAAGTTATTGATTAACTAATTTCATTGGAATATATACTTGAAAATCACAAATAAAAGGAGATGTTTATGATGTTGGATTTAATTATTGTTGGTTCAGGTCCATTTGGCATTTCAATTGCATCACATGCAGTATCTAACAATCTTCACTACAAATTGTTCGGCTATCCAATGGATTTTTGGAGGAACCAAATGCCGCAGGAGATGTTTATTCGAACACCTCATGAGTTTGTCAGTTTTTCTGATTCCAAGGATGAATTAACGGTTCAACAATTTTCGGTGGAAACCGGTATTGAATTAGTCACACCTCTCCCACGACCAATTTTTGTTCAGTATGCCAACTGGTTTGCAAGGAAGTCAGGTATTGAATTTACTACTGAGAAAATTACTAATGTCATACAAAGGGAAGGATACTTCGAAGTCACTAGTGAATCCGGAGATCAATACACTGCAAAGAATGTTGTTGTGGCAACAGGCGTTGAACATTATAAATATCTACCAGCCTTTTTAAAAGAACTTCCTTCCCATTTAGTATCCCATACATCAGGATACACCAGCTTTTCTCAGTTCAAGGGAAAGAAAGTGATCGTGTTAGGAAGCGGGCAAAGTGCATGGGAAGCGGCTGGATTATTGCATAGAGATGGTGCTGATGTAGAGTTGATTTATCGTAAGGAAGGGCCAAATTACGCTGGCAGCAGGGAAAATGAAATTGCACTTAGAGATTACGGGAATATTTTTTACACTCTTCCGATTGAAGAAAAGAGGGAAGGGTGGGGACAATCACCAGGAAGTGTGGCCCATTTCCTAAAACCATATGTGGAAGGAATCGTTCCTCAAATTTCAGGGGTATCAATTGAAAAAGTGGAGCAATTAAATAAAGATGAAATTCGAATCATACTATCGGATGGTACGGAAAAAACAGTCAATCATATTATTGCCGCAACTGGATTCCACATTAATTTGGACCAGGTACCATTTTTTGAAAAGGATTTATTGTCAATGATTGACCGTGAAGAGGGGTTCACAGTCTTTCCTAAATTAAACGAATCGTTCGAATCCAGTTTGCCAGGACTGTATTTTGCAGGCCCATTATCTTCCCATAGTCATGGTCCAACATTTAGATTTATTTTGGGATTAAGAAAGACTGCTTTTTCGATCATTCCTTCGATTATGAAGAAGAAGGAAAGCACTTTAGTTAAAAATTAAGGGAGATACTATCATGAGAAAATCATTTCAAGCGATTACCCGAAGCTTTGGGTTATTAAATAAAACATGTTGTTCGGTTGATGGTGTAGATGTATCCGCCGCCCAAAGCCACATTCTATATGAGATTGATGCTAATAATAATCCATCAATCCAGCAGGTAGCAGATCTGCTTGGAATTGATATCACGACATTTAGCCGGCAAATTCAAACTCTCGTAAAAATGGAACTGATTACTAAGATACCATCAGAAGAAGACAAAAGGATTAGTAAACTAGCGTTAACGGATAAGGGAGAAAAAGTGGCCAAAGAAATTGATAAACAAGTGAGCACATTCCTGGAGGATATTTTTAGTCAAATGACGGACTTTGAGCGGGAAACGGTGCAACGAGCTATTCATCTTCTTGCGGAAACGATGACAAAGTCACCTGTATGCTGTGGCACACAAAAAGACAATAGCAGGTGTTAATCAGGGGGAAACGATTGAAATGAACGAAATTGATATTCGAGTCGCTTCTCAATGCGACATTGGAGACATCCTTTTCATATATAACGAAGGAATTGTGGACCGTATCGCTACATTAGAAACAAGAACGAAGGATCAGCAGTATATGATGGATTGGTTTCACAAGCATATGGAAAGGTACAAAGTCATCGTGGCTGAACTTGATGGGGAAGTTGTGGGCTGGGCTAGCTTAAACCAGTACAATAGCCGCGAGGCCTATAACGGTGTAGCGGATCTGTCGCTTTACATCAAACGAGAATACCGAGGGAAAGGAATCGGTGGGAAATTGCTGTCCGCTATCGAAACACTGGCAAGAAATAACGGTTTTTATAAAATCATCCTTGCCACCTTCCCTTTTAACGAGCTAGGTCAAGGACTGTATAAGAAAAAAGGATTTCGTGTTGTGGGTGTATTTGAAAATCAAGGCATGTTAGATGGTGAATTCGTTGATGTGATGGCAATGGAAAAATTATTAAATTAGGAGGAATCATAGATGGATTCAATACAAAAACAATCCCTTCCGGTTGCAATTATTGGAGGCGGGCCTGTCGGAATTGCCGCAGCGGCTCATCTTGTTAAAAAAGGAGAAAAATTTGTGCTGTTTGAAGCGGGAAACACAGTTGGTTCCAGCACGCTTAAGTGGGGACATGTGAGAATGTTTTCACCATGGCAATATAACATTGATAGTACAGCTAAGGAATTGCTTTCAAATACAGAATGGACTTCACCTGACGAAGAGGCTCTTCCTACAGGAAGGGAACTGGTAGAGAAGTACCTTCTTCCACTAAGTAATCTACCTGGAATTAAAGAGCATATCCTTACAAATGCCAAAGTCGTTGGTGTGGCAAAAAAAGGCCACGACAAACTTAAAACGGAACAAAGAGAGAATGTTCCTTTTCAGGTCTATGTAGAAATAGATGGGGATACTAAAGTGTTTGAAGCAAAGGCCGTCATTGATTCTTCAGGGACTTGGGAAAACCCCAATCCGATGCTT
>JAUZPT010000429.1 GCA_030705745.1 Bacillota bacterium
CTTGCGCTTTTCTTTAATACAGCCAACCGCGTCCATACTGCTTTGGCGGTTCAAGCTCCGCACGCAGTTCTTTTGCAACTGTGCGTGGCCAGTACGGATCACGCAGGAACGCACGTGCGATGAAGATGAGATCAGCACGGTCATTTTGGAGAATTTCTTCCGCTTGAATACCAGTAGTAATCAGTCCGACAGCACCTGTTGCGATGTCTGCACCATGCTTGATTGTTTCGGAGAATTTCACCTGGTAGCCAGGATACGCATTGATTTGAGCCGGAACAACCGCACCTGAGCTGACATCAATCAAGTCAACGCCCTGTTTTTTCATCCATCCCGCCATTACGGCATAATCCTCTGCTTTTAAGCCTTCTTCGTTGTAATCGAAAGCGGAAACCCGGACAAACAAAGGGCCGTCCCAAACTGTTTTTACTGCCTCGATTACTTCACTAAGGAAGCGGTAGCGCTTTTCTGCAGTTCCGCCGTACTCATCCGTCCGTTTATTAGTAAGAGGGGAGAGGAATTCATTGATTAAATATCCATGTGCGCCGTGCAGTTCAATGACTTCAAAACCGGCTTTTTTCGCTCTTTCGGCACCTTTTCTAAAGGCTTCAACTGTCTCTTCGATATCCGTTACTGTCATTTCTTTCGGAGTTTTCGACTCTTCATCAAACGCTATTGCCGACGGAGCAAGGATTTCACCCTCCAATACAGCTTTTCTTCCTGCGTGCGCAAGCTGAATACCTGTCACGGCACCATGTTCCTTCATTAATCCGGTCAATTCTTTAAGCCCTTCAATATGGTCATCGCTCCAGATTCCTAAATCCTGGGGAGAGATTCGACCTTGAGGCGTGACGGCCGTCGCTTCTGTAATAATTAAGCCGGCTTGGCCAACCGCTCGTGCTGTATAATGCGCACGGTGCCAGTTTTCGACCTTTCCGTCTTCATTGTGGCAAGAATACATGCACATCGGTGCCATAACGATGCGGTTTTTCATGGTAACCCCTTTTACAGTATATGGAGTAAATAATTTAACTCTTGTTGGCATGTGATAAATCCTCCCTTTATTTCGCTTTTCTAAATATCTATTTTATTATAACAAAAGCATTTTCTAATTAAAAAAAATCAGTCTTGGCGGTTGCCGTTTTTTAATTCGCTTAATTTGTACAATGTTCCGCGCCAGACGATTCCGCCCCGTTTAAACGTAAGAAAGCTTGCTCTTATAATGGAATAAATAAAAATAAGTCCGGTTAAAGGGAAAGCAACAAACATCCATGGTGAGAAACGTGTCATTTTCCGGATGATCGCTCTGTAAAGAATCCCGATGGCAAGTATATTCCCCGCACTTAGGAGCGAAATGGTTTTGTTCGGCATAAACAATGTGAAAAACGGCAGTACGTGGGAGTAAAAAACGCCGAATACAGCAAGCAGTACCATGCTAATTCGATAGTTCAACCCGGCGAAGGTATTTTTCTCGAGTCCGACGAGCGCTTCATTCAGATTGCCATACCATTTTACTTCAATTAGTTCCAAGGCTGTTGCAATACGCTGATTGAATCCCGCTCTTTTCATCTGCATACCGAGCTGAAGGTCATCATCAGGGCGCATCTTTATTTTTTCATGCGTTCCAAAACTTTCATATGCTTGTTTGGAAACAAGGTTAAAGGCGCCGATTCCGGTTCCGTTTTTTGAACGGGGGTTATTGGCGGTCCATGGCCGTTTAAAATACGAAAACCCGAATAAAAAGAAACCGACAAACGATTTCAACCAAAACCCTTGCCCTTTTAAATTAGGAGCCACCGTCAAATGATCGAGGTGAAGTCTTTCAAAATAATGCAATGCCTTGGCGATCGCATATGTTTCATAGTTGACGTCTGCATCCGTAAAAAGCAGCCACTTCCCGGAGGCATTCTGTGCGCCTTTATAGAGCGCGTGGTTTTTACCGAGCCAGCCGTCAGGCAATTCCTTGATATGGAGGACCTTTACGCGATTGTCTTTCCGTTTCATTTCTTCCATTGCTTCACCGGTTTGATCAACAGAGCGATCATTGACTAGAATCCACTCTATATTACTGTAGGTTTGCCGAAGCTGGCTTGAAATACTCGTCTGTATATGGTTTTCCTCATTGCGCCCCGCGACAATGATGGACAATAGAGGTCCCACTTCCAGTGCCGGTTCCTTTTCCAGAGCGTCGAGCTTGCGAAGTCCGATCGCCGCGTCAATATTAAAGACAATCCAGATCAGAAGGCTCAGTGATAATAATAGTGTCAGCAAACCATCATCGCTCCCGTCCTATTTATTCTTCCTACATTGTAAATAAGAGTTGGAGGAGATACAAATTTGATTGTTCTTCAAATGAAATTGCATGACTTGTAGTGTTCAGTAAGAATCCAATGATTCTTATTCAAAGTTTTTCCTGAAAGGGGAAGCTGAAGATGAAACCGTTTTGGTTTTAAAAAAAGACTTAAATATTAATCATTGATAGTGATGACTCTTTGCATTTGAGTCATCACTATCTTTTTACGCACAATCATTTAACAGGGCGGCTGACTGTACCCATTTCTGAACATAAATTCTTACCAAGTTTTCTTGATTGGGCCGTCGCCTCTTTGATGCAGTCTACAAGTGCCTGTTGGACTTGGTGCTCGTCTAGCACGCGGATGCCCGCTTCGGTTGTACCGCCTGGACTCGTTACTTCCTGACGGAGTTGCTTCGGCGACTTTTCAGACTTTGAGACCATTTCAGCTGCACCGAGCA
>JAUZPT010000043.1 GCA_030705745.1 Bacillota bacterium
AGACGAATAAAGATAGGATTTAAGTCTTCATATATTGAGACATTTTCACTATTAGGTGTATGGTGATATGTCGCTCCTACCATTTCACTAACAACATTTAGTGACTCAATCTCACCAAGACTATATAGACCTAAAATAGCAGCTCCAAGGCAAGAGCTTTCAAAACTTTCTGGTATATAAACCTCATGATTAAAGATATCTGCCATCATCTGCCGCCAAAGCTCTGATCGGGCGAAACCTCCAGTTGCGTGAATCTTCTTTGGCTCGCCTATTAACTCAGTCAATGCTAAAAGAACCGTATACAAATTAAATATGACACCTTCTAGCACCGCTCGAATGAGATGTTCTTTTTTGTGGTGCATTCCTAAACCAAAAAAAGACCCGCGAGCATTTGAATTCCATAGAGGTGCACGTTCTCCTGCTAGATACGGATGAAATAACAATCCATCTGCCCCTGGTGTCACTCTATCTGCAATTTCAGTAAGAACCTCATAAGGATCTTTCCCTAACCGTTTAGCAGCCGCAACTTCCGAATCTCCCAGTTGGTCCCGAACCCATCTGAAGATCATACCTCCATTGTTGACAGCCCCCCCAATAACCCAATGATTTTCGGTTAATGCATAACAAAAAATTCTTCCTTTTGGATCAGTTATTGGACGATCGGTCACTGTCCGAATTGCTCCGCTCGTCCCAATAGTTACAGCTACAACCCCTGGTTCTATTGCATTTACACCTAAATTAGATAAAACTCCGTCGCCGGCTCCAATAACGAATGGTGTAGAAGGAAGCAAGTTCATTTCTTTTGCAAATATTTCATCCATTCCACTTAAACTAAACGTCGTTGGAACCGGCTCCGAAAGCTGATCCGGTGTAACACCTGCAACATTTAGGGCTTCCTTGTCCCATGTTAATGAATGTATATTAAACAACCCAGTTGAAGAAGCAATAGAAAAATCAATTACATACTTTTTAAATAGCTTAAAGAAAATATATTCTTTTATAGAAATAAATTTATAGCTCTTGGAAAATAGCTCTGAGTAATCATTACGCAGCCAGACTAACTTTGACAGGGGAGACATAGGATGAATAGGTGTCCCTGTTTTCAAGTAAATTTCATGTCCGTTCATTTCTGTTTTAATTTTTTCTGCCCAGTCAGAACTTCTGTTGTCTGCCCATGTGATACATTCTGTTAAAGGCTTTCCCTCTTCATCCACAGCGATAACACTATGCATGGCTGAACTAAAAGAAACACAAAGAATATCTTCAGATGTAACATGGCTACCTTGTATGGTTTTCTTAACCGTGTTAATCACTGCCCGGAATATTTCTTCAGGATCTTGTTCAGCAGTTTCAGGTGTCGGTGAAAATAAAGGATATTCAATTCCATGACTTGATATAACAGTTCCATCCGTAGAAAAAAGAACGGACTTTGCGCTTGTTGTTCCAATATCTACTCCGATTACGTATTTTGAATTCACTTTTCTTCCTCCTCGAAAAACCCGGTGTATGTTTCAAATGATACAAGCCTTGAAATTACTTTGATCATTTTTATTCTCTGTTTTCTCTATGGGTTCCGAATGTCTTGCTCAATGCTGCAACATCGGTAAACATACTTTTTGATTTCATATGAAAATTTTTTTCATACAAGATTAATTATACGAAATTTTTTTCATTAAGCAAACGTTTACATTAAAATTTTTTTCATAATTTAATTATGCTATACTGCAAGTAGGACCATTCTGAAAGGGAAATATTTTATGACACAGAACTGCTTAGGGACAATCCGTTCTTATTATGCCAAATTAAGCGAAAAAGAAAAAACAATCGCAGATTATATACTAAAGAAGCCAGAGATTATTATTCACCGTACTATAAATGAAGTAGCAGACGATTTGAATATAGCTGATGCAACCGTGTTTCGTTTTTCCAAACGAATGGGTTTTAAAGGTTTTCAAGCAATGAAAATTGCACTTGCCTCTGAAATCATGACTCCTATTCAACATAATCCTGAAGGAGTTAATGAAAAGAAAAACGAAAAAACTCTACCAGAAAACATTTTCAATTCCACCGTTAAAACGTTACAAAATACACTAAAAATTTTAGACATCAACTCTTTCAAAAAAGCAACTGAACTAATCCTTCAGGCAAATAGAGTAGAGTTTTATGGAACGGGTGGATCATCTATCATTGCCATGGATGCCTTCTACAAGTTTGTTAAAACAGAAATAAAAGCATTCGCTTATATCGATTCACATATTCAGTTATTGTCTGCATCTCAATTATCAAAGAGTGATGTAGCCATTATCATTTCTCACTCTGGTTCAAATAAGGTAACAATGGATATTTTAAATACCATAAATGAAACCGGTGCCAAAACGATAGGAATTACAAGTGTCCCAAGGTCTCCAATTAGCTTAAACGTGGATGTAGCGTTGTATACGGGTTCAGAGGAATCAGATACTCTCTCAATGGGTTTTTCCTCTCAAATAGCTCAAATAAGCCTTATAAATGCTTTGTGTTTAAACATTGTTAATCTTAAGCAAAGGACCCCAGGTAAAGTCCAAAATGCCATTTCAAACACATGAATGTAACTTCCCTATGTTCTTTTGTTTCATTAATAAAACTCCCTCAGAAGTAATGAGGGAGTTTTATTTTTACATAAACATATTAAGCACTAAAGCTCCTCCAAAAGCGACGAAGGAAAGGATGGTCTCTAGTACGGTCCACGTTTTAAATGTTTCTTTTACGCTTAATCCAAGGTATTCCTTTACCATCCAGAAGCCAGCATCATTTACATGTGAAAACATTAATGATCCTGCTCCAGTTGCGATAACAAGCAACTCCACGTTTACACCTGACATATGTTGAATGATTGGGGAAACAATCCCTGCTGCAGTGGTTAATGCTACAGTAGCAGATCCTGTTGCAATACGAATTAACCCGGCAATGATGAACGCCAATACAAGTGGTGACAGAGATAAATGTTGGGACATATCTCCAATCGTCGCGCCTACTCCACTATTGATAAGAATTTGTTTAAATCCACCACCAGCACCAATAATCAAGAGGATTGAACCAACAGGCACAATGCATTCTTCAGTAAGTTTCTTTAAACCATTTTTATCGATACCTTGACGGATTCCAAGGAAATAAAATGCTACAAAACAAGCGATCAAAAGAGCGATAAGTGGACTTCCAATAAAGATGAACACTTTCTTCAAGCTATCAGATAGAGCAGTATATGGGGCAAGTGCTGAAAAAATCATTAAAATAACAGGCAGTAAAATGATAAAGAAAGAAATTCCTGTTCCAGGCAATTTTTTCGCAGCCATATTGATTTTAATTAACTGAGGTTCTCCTTCTGGAATAACCCGTTTATTAACCCATTTTGCAAATAGCGGGCCTGCTATGATTGCTGCGGGAATCGCAATAATCAGTGAGTATAAAAGCACTTTCCCTAGGTTGGCTTTATAAATGCCAATTGCTGCGATTGCACCTGGATGGGGTGGTACCAGACCATGAACAATCGATAAACCTGCAATCGCAGGAAGTGCGATAAGTAAAATATTTTGTTTAGATGTCTTTTGAATGGAAATAACCAAAGGCAATACGATTAAAATTCCGACTTCAAAGAAAACAGGAATTCCAATTACAAACCCGGCAAGAAGCATGGCCCATGGCAATTTCTTTACTCCAAATGAACGAACGAAGAAATTTGCAACTTGTATCCCTGCACCTGATTCAGCCATCATTTTCCCTAGTATTGTTCCTAAAGCCAATATTCCTACTAAATGGCCTAGTACACCACCAACTCCAGTTTCATATCCGCTAACAATTTGATCCATTGATAATCCAGAAAAAATAGCGAGGAACAGACTTGCAACAGTTAAGCTAATAAATGCGTGCCATTTAAACCAAGATACTCCTAATATGACAATGATGATTGCTAATAATGCAATAATTAAGTGATTCATAATGTTTCACCCTCCCCTTTTGATGTAAACCCTTTCAAAAATCATGTTAAGAAAACTTGTCAATTGTACCCCTATTTAATACTACTCTTTCATTTAAAAAGGTAATTTCATATTATTTTGGCCAAATAATAGATGAAAGCACTTTCATAATCTACTATGATTATATGAAAAAAATTTTCATTAATCAATATAATTCGCGAAAAAAATTTCACCGTGGAAAAAGGTGACCGAAAAAGGTGACCGAAAAAGGTGACAGGCACCATCCATAAAAATGGATGGTGCCTGTCACCTAGTTTAACTTAATTATTGGAAATGGTAAATTGTGCTGCTCCTATCTTAGCCTCGGATAATGGAACTTGGCTATCCCATCCACTCCATACGAATGCATCTACATTATATGAACCCGCTGGCAGATTGTTAAGGTTTAGGCCAAATCCATTTTTTGCACCATTAGAAAATTCATCCAATGTAAGAAATCCTAATTGTACAGGAATCCCAATGGCATTTTTCACTTGTATGATAACTAATGGGCTGACCGACGTCGGTCCTAAATTTTCAACATTAGCTTTTACTTTTACTGTTTCTCCAACTTTAAATGTATTTGCTTCGATTCCTTTGCTGTTAAGGATCTGAACAGAATTAATGATTGTCTGGTAATTATAAACTGTAAAGGTTGCTTCAAAAGGTGGAGCCGTTATGCCTTGATCAGTCGTTCCAGCTGCTACTACTTTATACGTACCGTTTTCAGCAAAAATATTCGGAGTGAATACACCATTATAAGATTTTCCTTTTTGAGTTTCTAGAGGTATCTCCATTCCACTAGGGTCAACCACTTTTACATTCCAATTAATTGTTTGAGAAGCATTTGCGATAATTGTGACAGGACGTTGGAAACTCACATTATTATTCGGTGATAAAGTAAGATTAGTAATATTTACTGAAGGTGGTTGTTCACCTGCAAATAAACGGCCGGATGTTTTAGCCTCAACATTGTTACCCACTTTATCAGTTGCATAGACAACTATTGCCGCTCCCGAAACTTTAAGCCCATCCGGTATTGTCCATGTTCCTTCGTAATGCCCCGGTTTTGTTTCATTCATTGATATTCCATTAGCATTTGAACTATTTACTCCAATCGGCAGCTCAATTCTGAATCCAGCAGTTAATCCAGCGTCGCTGTCAAAGGACACATGAACCTGTTCACCTGCTTGTAAATGCACATCTTGATCAGGTGTAATATTTGATAAAACAGGTCCTTCTTGATTTACGATTACTTTTCTTGTAACGACTGTTTCATTTCCGGCAAGATCTGTTGCTTTGATCGTTATGGTATTTTCTCCTGGAGTTACAACAACTGGGTAGGAGAAAGTCCCATCGTTTTTCACTTTTACAGATTGATCATTAATCGTTAAGCTTCCTTGATTATCATCACTTACGGAACCATTAACGGTTACAACATCCTTATTCGTTTTATAGCCATCTATCGGGTCTGTAACATTTACATCCGGAGCTTTTTGATCAAGCGTAACGTTAACAGGTTCGGATGACTCAGTTTCATTTCCTTCCGCATCAGCTTTAACAGTAAATACGTTAGATCCTACATTTAGGGTAGTCGGAATGCTAAATTGCCCATTTTCAACTTTTCCAGTTCCAACAAATGTAGAACCATTATAGAGATTAATTGATGTGCCATTTGCATTGGAAGTACCTGTAAAGTTAACATGTGATTCTTTCGTAAAGGTTTTATTAGCCGGGGAAGTTATGACAGGTGCATTTACTTCATCTTTTACTAAGGCACGAATCATAATGTTTCCTTCACTACCATATGCTTTTCTCCATCCGCCATCAAAGTTTATCCAACTTCTTCCTGCATCTGGTCCATCTGTATCCTCTGCTACCGAAGGACTATATGGATACGATGCTGTTTGAATAAACGCAATATAGAAATCACCCTGTGCTATAATTGGTTGATCAAATTGAACTGTTGTCCAATCTCCGTTCCTTAAAGCAGTTCCTTCAAATGGACCAGCAACCATTTTTCCAGGAGAACCTTTTGGTCCACTTGCATCAAACATTGCAAATTTAAAGTCAGTACCACCAGGTTGTGGGAATGATGGGTAAAATAAGAATTTAGCTCCAGTTACTTGAACATTACTTGCTTCAGGAGTCATACGAACAGCCTGTAAAGTACCAGCATAATCAAATGGTGAAGTACTTTCTGCAGAACCATCGTCATATGCAAGCTCACCTGAAAGTCCGACAAATGGCTTTAATTCGAGATTGCTTTTTGTAGTATTTCCCCCTGTCACAGATATATTAACTTTCTGATCATAATAACCTTGACTTGATACAGTAAGTGTATAGTCCCCTTCCAAAACATCCAACGTGTAATTACCATTGGAATCAGTAAATACAGGCGAAACTCTTGCATCCTCCATAACCATTACACGAGCATTGGAAACAGGTTTACCTGTATATTGATCTATGATTACTCCTTGAATCACTCCATGTGGAAGTGGCTTTAAATTAAAGTCTGCGTTTGTTGTTTCATTGTCATTTATAGTAATCTGTTGGTTTTCTGGATAATATCCGTAGGCCTCTGCCCGAACTGTATAATTACCAGGATTAGCACTCAGTCTGAAATCTCCGTTTCGACCATCTGCAATTACTGATTGTCCTGTCTCTAGAATTGTGACTGTCGCATTTAGCGGTATATCATCAACGGTATTGCCTTTAATCTCTTCTTTGGGTGAATTTGCAGCAATGTTTGAAAATTCATTGTTAGAATTAACTTTACTTGTTATTTTCGTATCTGTTAGTGTAACCGTTTTATTTGGAGCTGCATTGTTTGCTGAGTTATTATCATTATCATCTAATATTTTAAAATCATCCATGTACCAGCCAGCGTAATTCTTAGATTCGTTTGATGTTAGATGGAATCTAAATTGGACTTGTTGACCTTTATATTCCTCTAAATCATATCCTGCTTGTGACCATGTTTTTCCATCCGTGAGAGATGAGAAAGAGTCTATAGGTGCCCAACTGTTTCCTCCATCTGTTGATATTTCGAATTCCCCTATATCCACAGGTCCTTTCCAAAAACTCCCCTCAAGTTCATACCAATTTTGGAAAGTCACGACAGGGTGAAGCGTTTTTGAGAGATCTATAACTGGTGAATATAAAGAGTAATCACTATTATCTTCATAATTCCCTACAAGATCTGTTCCCCAAACATTTGGAGAAGAATTTGCTATGCCAGGACCATTCTGAGGCACACCTCTTTCCCATTCATCGTTTTTTCCAGAATGTGTCCATCCATTATCATCAGGTCCATCAAAATTATCAGAGTAAATGACTTTTGGATTAGTTACTAGATTTACAGTTGCTTCATTTGAATATCCACTCTCATTTACACTAAGATCTTGTGCTGTTACCACATAATAATATGGACCTGAACTTGATGAGGTATCAGTATCTTCAAAGGTAGTTGCTGGTGTACCTCCAATAAATTCATAGTCTGACCCTTGAGTAGTACTACGATATACCTTATAGGTATTAACATCGTTATCCTTTGAAGCATCCCATTTTAAAGTGATTTTACCTAATGGATTCGCATATCCAGTTACATTACTTGGAGCTGAGGGAGCAGTTTGGTCAGAATAAAGAGAAACATCATCAATAAACCATCCAGTATTCTGCCCATTATCATCAGAAGTTAACTCTAATTTAACGTGTACTAACTGTCCAGCAAATTGGCTAAGATCGATAAATTTCGTTTCCCATTTTCCATTCGTACCTGTCATATTGTCCAGTGGAACATATTCATTGTTTGTTGAATCTGCAGAAACTAAAATGGTACCCATGTCTTTATCTCTTGCAAAATCATACCATTGCTCAAAAGAAAGAATGGCTCCTCTTGGTGAATTTGTTAAATCAATCGTCGGAAATAGTAAATCAGCTTTAGAATCTGGAGAATACGTGCCAGTTAGATTTGTACCGACGACTTTTTTTCCTGAGAATGCTTCATTTGGACCTGTGGTAGGTTCTCCCCACTGCCAAGTATTGTTTACTCCGTCAGTCGAAAAACCATCAAAGTTTTGTTCAAAGTCTTGGAAATATCCTGGAGTAAGCCCATTCATTATGGTAATAGTGTCAGGGCCTGTAGTCACTTGGTTATTTCCATAATCAGTGGCTTGAAAGTAATAATCCAATCCTGGCGTTGTTACTAACGAGCTTGGTATCGCTCCTTCGTATATGCCATGTTTATAGTCTCCAGACATTTGTGTTAAAGAGATAGATGTCCAATCCTGTTCTCCCGTTTTACGGACAAAAGCCTTTACAGAAATCACACTGATATTATCATTAACGGATACATGTAATGGAATATCAGCATTCGTGAAAGCCAGTTTAATTGGCGTATAATCTATAACTGGTTTTTCTAGATCCTTGCCTGATGTAGTAACCTTACCTGAAACCGTACCTAACCCAGTATTAATCGCTTTAACTGCATTATAGGCATTAACAATTCCATATCCATAACCGTTATTTGGAATGGAGCCATAATCATCATTCGTCATTGGTTTAGCTGTTTGTTTTATAATGTTTTCTATTTGATCAACGGTTAAGGATGCGTTGGCTTGCAACATTAGTGCTACAATACCTGCTACATGTGGTCCTGCCATAGAAGTTCCATTCATTGTTATATAGCCACCTGTCATACTTGATAAAACTCCCACACCAGGCGCAGATACATCTGGTTTGATCTCACCATATGGGGATGGACCTCTTAAAGAAAAATCTGCTAAATTATTGCTTTTATCAGTTGCTCCAACTGCAAATGATTCTGGATAGTTTGCTGGGTTAGCAACTGTTCCTGGTTGAGCTTTATATGGAGTATTTGTGTTCCCTGCAGAAAATACGGGAACAATACCAGCTGCTTTCCAAGCCTGAACAATTGGACGGAAGAACTCATCCATTCCAGCTCCTCCCCAAGAGTTATTTATGACATCCGGGGCTAGCTCAGGATGTAAGTTTCCATTTGCATCTTTCGGTGCTAACATCCATTGGCCAGCGTCTAATATTATTTCAGTGGTAGTACTTCCGCTACTATCAAAAATACGAGCAGACATCCATTTAGCTCCAGGAGCCACACCTATTTTGTGGGTACCATCTTTTTCTGAACCAACCATTGTTCCCATTGTATGTGTACCGTGCCCAACCCCATCATAGGGTAGATTAGTGTGTGCAGGAGTGGGATCATACCAACTTAATTCTGGGTTTGATAATTTACCATTATTATCAAAACCTCTCCATTTTCGCTGTATGGCTGGGGCAGTATAATCGACACCTGTATCCAAGCTACCGATTACTACACCTGTACCATCTATACCCATTTTCCACGCTTTAGGAGCATCAATTTGGTTAATGTTCCATTGAACATTCGGATCAACCGGATCGTCCGAAGTCAAATTTTTATTTTCACCTTTGGACGTTGTTTCTTTTAATTTAGTTTCATTAGTAGATTTTACGTTTTCCGTACTTTGATTATCATCTAACTTTATTGTTTCATTTGGAAGGATGTTAGCCACTTCTGGTCGTTTGGCTATTTCTTCCATAACCGCTTTTGTACTTGTAATAGCCATAGCGTTTACAATATAGAAACTCTTATAATCTTTCACATCTCCTGATTCCTTCTTACCTTCCAAATAATTTAACAAACTAGCTTGGGTTCTAGTTGAAGCCTCTCTTAATGAGTTCACAACGACTGATCTTGTGTTTAAGATAGCTGTTCTGGGTGTTACATTTTGTGCATGATAGCGATTGAGAGCAGTTTTAGAAATACTCATCGTATTAGGTTGTTCAGACAGTTTAATTAAATAGGTAACATATTCTTTACTGTCAAATTCATCATTTAATTTTGGGCTAATTTTTTCTGTAGTAAGTTGGGAACTAGCGAAAGTTTGCGGAATCGTAGAAGTATTTTGTCCAGCTGCAAAACTGGGACTCCCAAGAGTGAATAACAATAGTACTGTTAAAAATCGTGAAACTACATTCACAAATTTCTTGTTCATTAACAAAAACTCAACCCCTTTTATTTCAAATTTGTTCAATGATTTAATACTTTTAACACTATGAAAAAACTATTATAAATATAACTTCGAAGAGATAAAGATTAACTATAAATTGAGTAAAATTAATAGTTTAAACCGTTAACGCTTTAGTCTATTACATTACTACGTTAGTTAAATTAAAATAGCAATATAGCAAAAAAGGTGACAGGCACCATCCATAAAATGGATGGTGCCTGTCACCTTTTTTTATTTCGCAAACCCAAGCTTCGCCGAAATTTGCTTACCCAGTTCAATCATTAACTTTTGTAGGTGTTCCATTCTCTCAGCCGTCATTCGAATGGTTGGCCCCGATATACTGGCGGCGGCATGAATTTTACCTAAATGATCAAAGATCGGTACAGCCAGGCAGGTGATACCAGTTTCATTTTCTTGGTGATCGAAAGCAAAGCCTTGTTGTTTCACTTGTCTCAATTCTTGAAGGAAACGGTCTTTATTTACAATCGTCCTCTCGGTATGCATCGGCATTCCTTTTTGTTCCAGAATATCCATGACAGCGCTTGAAGGCAAATGGGCCATGATGGCTTTTCCTACGGATGTACAGTGCATAGGTGCTCTTCTTCCCACCTTTGAATGCATACGCAGCGTTTCATTTCCTTCCAATTTTTCAATATAAACCACTTCACCTTGGTCATGCACGACTAAATGAACGACCTCATTAGTTTTTTTCTCCATTTCCTTTAAAAAAGGTTTGGCCACTTCCCTCAAATCGATGGAATCAAGAAGCTTCGAGCTCATCTCCAAAAATTTATAACCTAGCTTATATCGTCCTGTTTCTTCTTCTTGCTCAATATATCCATAATGGACAAGCGTTGACAATGTCCGATAAACAGAGCTTTTATTGATATCAATTTGTTTGGCGATCTCCGTCACACCTGCACCATTTTTTCTCGTGCTGACAATCGAAATTATTTCAAGTGCACGGCTTACAGACTGTACCATGCTTTCCCTTTCCATCACCGTTCACCTCATCGATTTAAACTTCTAGTCTTTCGTGGAATTTCTAAAAAAATTCTACTTCTTGACCGCGAATTTTGCTTTTGCTTCAATTCTTCTGCGGTGGAGGATGGGTTCGGTGTAACCGCTTGGCTGTTCAAACCCTTTAAAAATCAACTCGCTGGCAGCCTGAAATGCGACAGAGTCATCATAATTTTGGGCCATTGGATGGTAGTCGGGGTCTCCATCATTTTGTTGATCCACAATTTTCGCCATTCGCTTTAATGTTTCTAAAACTTGCGCTTCTGTACAAATGCCATGATGCAGCCAGTTTGCCACATGCTGACTTGAAATCCTCAATGTCGCCCTGTCTTCCATTAACGCTATATTGTTGATATCAGGCACCTTTGAACAACCGATCCCTTGTTCAACCCACCGGACAACGTAGCCTAAAATACTTTGGGCGTTGTTATCTAGTTCCATTTGAATTACCTCAGCAGACCAGCTTGGCTCACTAATAACCGGGAAATTCAATATTTCACTTCGAAGGTCAGTAGTTTTCCGAGGCAGCTCATTTTGTAATTTTACAATATCCACTTGATGATAATGAAGAGCATGTAATGTCGCTGCCGTAGGGGAAGGTACCCATGCTGTATTGGCTCCCGTTTTTAATTGGGCACCTTTTTGCTCGAGCATGTCTCTCATCAAATCCGGCATCGCCCACATTCCCTTGCCAATTTGGGCATGCCCCTGAAAGCCGCAAGCAAGACCTGAAAGTACATTTGATTGCTCATAGCTTTTCAGCCATTGCGTCGATTTCATATCATTTTTCCGTACCATCGGACCCGCTTCCATACTTGTGTGGATTTCATCTCCCGTGCGATCAAGAAACCCTGTGTTGATAAAAACAATGCGTTCCTTGACTTCGCGAATGCAGGCTCTTAAGTTTAAAGACGTTCTCCGTTCTTCATCCATTACACCGATTTTGAGCGTATTCCGTTCCAGCTCCAGCAAGTCTTCTACCCGATTGAATAACTCGTTTGCAAAAGACACCTCTTTAGAACCGTGCATTTTAGGTTTTACAATGTAAATCGATCCTTTTGAAGAATTTTGAAAGCGTCCATTTCCCAAAAGTGTATGCTTAGCCAAGAGACTCGTAATAACCGTATCCAAAATCCCTTCATATATTTCCTCACCATCCTGGTCGAGGAGCGCGTTAGTCGTCATTAAATGACCTACATTGCGAACGAACATGAGCGAACGGCCTTTTAGCACAATTTCACTACCATTCGGGGCAACATAAAGACGATCTGAATTGAGCGTGCGATTCAATGTTTTAGCACCTTTTGTAAACGACGCACATAAATCACCCTTCATCAGGCCTAACCAATTTCGATAAACTATAACCTTATCTTCAGCATCCACCGCGGTTACAGAGTCCTCACAATCCATAATCGTCGTTACAGCCGATTCCATTAAAATATCTTTTACTCCAGCCAGGTCAATTTGGCCAATGGCCGAATTTCGGTCAATTTGAATTTCAAAATGCAGACCATTATTTTTCAATAAAATAGCATCTGGGTTTTGCGGATCACCACGATAGCCAATAAATTTCCCGTCCTCTTGTAGTCCCTTTACTTCCCCCGTTTCAAGTAAGACAGTAAGCTTGCCGGCTTTAATACTATATTCCACCACATCTTTGTGTGTTGCACTTCGTAAAGGAGCAGACTGATCAAGAAATTCTCTGGCAAACGCAATGACCTTTTCGCC
>JAUZPT010000430.1 GCA_030705745.1 Bacillota bacterium
ATCAAACTCTCCAATATAGAGTGAGTGATTAGCTCATAAAGTTACGTTGGCAAGTTCCAGCGATCAAGATCGCTTTCACTTGGTCTTGCTTGTTTTGTTGACATTTTTGTTTGTTTAGTTTTCAAGGAACAATCTCTCAGCGTCGCTTAAGGGCGACTTTTAAATGTTATCAAATTCAGCTTGCAAAGTCAATAACTTTTTTTATTTCTTTTTTGTGGTTGCTTGCTCTCTTGCAGCAACAGATAATAATATAACATCTTTAATTATGTGACGCAATAGCTTATTTCACTTTTTATACACAAAAAATAAAATAGTAATATTCTAATATTTTCGCAAATTTATTCGTGCTTGTTGAATGAATTCGTTAAGCTCATATCTACATTCAACGCTTGTGTAAATTAATAGAAAAAGCACTGCCGAAGCAGCGCTTTTTTTCATTAATTAACGATGTCTCATTAATGGGAATAACAGTACATCACGAATGGATGGAGAATTCGTTAACAGCATGACTAGACGGTCGATTCCGATTCCAAGCCCACCTGTTGGCGGCATGCCGTACTCAAGGGCTTCAATGAAGTCGTCGTCCATCATATGTGCTTCATCGTTTCCTTGCTCACGCTCGACAAGCTGTGCTTCAAAACGCTCTCTTTGATCAATTGGATCATTTAATTCGGTAAATGCATTTGCATGCTCACGAGCCACGATAAACAGCTCAAAACGATCTGTGAAGCGTGGATCCTCATCATTTTTCTTGGCCAATGGCGAAATTTCAACCGGATGTCCATAAATGAAAGTAGGCTGGATCAATTTTTCTTCTACTTTTTGCTCGAAGAATTCGTTGACGATATGACCATACAGCATGCTGTCTTTCACTTCGACACCGTGTTCTTTTGCGATGGCACGCGCTTCTTCAGCGCTCGTTTCTTTCCAGAAATCCACGCCAGTATGTTCCTTAATGGCATCAACCATATGCAGTCTTGTCCATTCAGGTTTCAAATCGACTTCATATTCACCATATTGAACTGTTGTTGTCCCTAATACTTCCTGAGCAATATGGGCAATCAGATTCTCAGTTAAAGACATGATGTCGCGGTAATCAGCATATGCTTCGTATAATTCGATCATCGTGAATTCAGGATTATGGCGAGTGGAAACTCCTTCATTTCGGAAAACGCGCCCGATTTCGTATACTTTTTCCAAGCCGCCTACGATTAAACGTTTCAAATGAAGCTCGATGGCGATCCTCATGTATAATTGCATATCCAAAGCATTATGATGAGTGATGAAAGGACGGGCTGATGCTCCTCCAGCGATCGAATGCATCATTGGTGTTTCGACTTCAAGATAACCATGGCTGTCCAGATAGCGGCGCATTTCCTGGATGATACGACTGCGAGAGATAAAGGTTTTACGGCTCTCTTCACTCATAATCAAATCCAAATAACGTTGACGGTATCGCTGTTCCACATCCTTGAGGCCGTGGAATTTGTCAGGTAGCGGGCGCAGTGCTTTCGTTAAAAATTCGAATTCGAGTACCTTGATGGAAAGCTCCCCTACTTTTGTTTTAAATAGAGTGCCTGTAACGCCAATGATATCGCCCAAGTCGGCAGAATCAAAAATTCCATATTGTTCTTCACCAATGGCATCCTGGCGCACATAAATTTGAATTTGGCCTGTGAGATCCTGAATGTTGGCGAAGCCCGCTTTTCCTTTGCCACGCTTCGTCATAATGCGGCCTGCAAGTGTTACGGATTTATTTTCCGCATCCACTTCTTCTTTTTCTAGGTCTCCGTATTTTTCAATTAAATCCTTCGTGTTGTCCGTGCGATCGTAACGCTTACCAAATGGATCCATCCCCATTTCACGCATTTGGTTCATTTTTTCCCGTCTAACTCTCAACTGATCATTTAAATCTTCCTGGCTCATGCCTATCAACTCCGTTTTTAGAATATTAATATGTAAAACGCAAATCACCTTGCGGATTAAACATTGTGCATATCTTATTATTTTACACAATCGTGGCCATTCAGACAAAAAAATATTTAAATAGAATAAAAACTGCCAGTTTATTCAACTGGCAGTCCTTCTTTTATCAAACGTATTATAGAAAAAGAGTGTAGGAATGTCAATTTCCTAAACGACAGTCGCTTCGCTTTGTTCTTTTTCTTCTACTTCAAGGACATGGTCAGTTAATATTTTAACCAATTCATTTCTTGTATTGCATTCATTGATGAGATTACGCACCTTTGCATTTCCGCGGACGCCTTTTAAATACCACGCAGCATGTTTGCGCATTTCTCTTACACCCACGTCTTCATTTTTCAAGGCAATCAGGCGATCTAGATGCAGGATACAGACGTCCATTTTCTCTTTTACAGAAGGCTCGCCCATGAGTTCTCCTGATTCAAGGTATTTAACCGTACGGTACAGCATCCATGGATTTCCGAGTGCCGCGCGGCCAATCATAACACCGTCACAGCCTGTTTCATCGAGCATTCTCTTGGCATCCTGTGGAGTCTGGATATCTCCATTTCCAATCAAAGGAATGTTAATCGACTGCTTCACTTCACGGATGATGTCCCAGTTCGCCTCGCCTTCATACATTTGGACGCGTGTCCGGCCATGGAGAGATACCGCCTTGCCGCCAGCCCGTTCTACTGCCTGTGCATTTCTCACCGCATAAATATGATTGTCATCCCAGCCCATGCGCATTTTAACCGTAACCGGCTTTTCAACCGCCTCAACCAC
>JAUZPT010000431.1 GCA_030705745.1 Bacillota bacterium
GGTTCGGGTAAAAGCACATTAGTAAATTTAATTCCTCGTTTTTATGATGTTACCGGCGGACAGGTATTAGTAGACGGAATCGATGTAAGAGAGACAACACAGCATAATCTTCGTGAAAAAATTGGTTATGTTCCTCAAAAAAGCTCATTATTTAGCGGTACAATCGAGTCCAATCTAAAGTATGCGAACGAACAAGCGACAGAAGAAGAAATTCAAAGTGCATCAGCGATCGCTCAAGCGATGGAATTCATTTCGGATAAACCTGAAGGCTTTGCGGCTGAAGTTTCACAGGGCGGATCGAATTTATCTGGAGGCCAGAAGCAAAGATTATCCATTGCTCGTGCACTCATAAAAAAACCAGAGATCTTTATCTTTGATGACAGTTTTTCTGCGCTAGACTTTAAGACTGATTCAGCTCTTAGAAAAGCATTAAAAGAGCAGGTTGTATCAAGTACGATTCTTATTGTTGCTCAAAGGATCTCAACGATCATGAATGCAGAACAGATCATTGTTCTTGATGAAGGGAAGATCGTTGGAAAAGGTACACATAGGGAGCTTTTGGATCAATGTGAAACGTATCAGGAAATTGCCTATTCACAGCTCTCTGAGGAGGAGTTAGCATGAGCGAGAATAAAGGAAGATTCAAGAACCCGCGCAGGGAGGGAGCTCAGGGTGGTATAGGCTTTGGACCGCGGATGGGTGGTGGTGAAAAGGCTCGTAATTTTAAAGGAACCATGAAGAAATTAATTCAATATTTAAGCCTTTATAAACTCTCGCTTATTACAGTGTTCATATTTGCCATCGCCAGTGCAGGGTTTTCAATCGTAGGTCCTAAAATTTTGGGAAAAGCAACGACAAAGCTTTTTGAAGGCGCTATGAAAAAAATTGCAGGAACAGGAACTATCGATTTTGATTATATTGGAAAAATTATCGTACTTTTAATCGGTCTGTATTTATTGAGTTCGATATTTGGTTATGTGCAAGGTTGGATCATGTCAAATATTTCTATGAAGGTAAGTTATCGGCTTCGAAAGGAAATTTCTGAAAAGATTAACCGAATGCCATTCCATTATTTCGATGAAACAAATCAGGGAGAAGTATTATCTCGAGTAACAAATGATGTAGATACGCTAAGCCAGACACTTAATCAGAGCTTAGGCCAAATTATCTCCTCCGTTACTACTGTTATCGGCGTTCTAATTATGATGATTTCCATTAGTTTCAAGATGACGCTGGTAGCTCTTGCGACCATACCAGTTTCCATGATTTTGATTTTGTTGGTTGTGAAAAATTCACAAAAATATTTTAAGCAGCAACAGAATTATTTAGGCAATGTGAATGGCCATGTGGAAGAGATGTATGGCGCGCATACGGTTATTAAGGCGTTCAATGGTGAAGCGAAAAGCATTGAAAA
Organism: Bacillota bacterium; assembly: GCA_030705745.1. GTDB lineage: Bacteria > Bacillota > Bacilli > Bacillales > Cytobacillaceae > Neobacillus_A. Next base: position 1,415 of record JAUZPT010000431.1, read on the forward strand.
ATTTGATGTTTTAAATAATAAGCTGTATGTAACTGCATGGAAATCACAATTTTTAACAAGTATTATGATGCCGCTGATGAATTTTGTTGGAAACTTAGGATACGTGGCTGTAAGTATTTTAGGAGGTTATTTAGCAGCAAAAAGAACCATAGAGGTCGGTGATATTCAGGCTTTTATTCAGTACGTTCGTCAATTTACACAGCCGATTGCACAAATTGCAAATATATCAAATGTACTTCAACAAACAGCGGCTTCTGCTGAAAGGGTATTTGAATTTTTGGATGAAGAAGAAGAGGTTGCAGAAAATTCTATTTCTGTTAGTACTGAGCATATTGAGGGCCGGGTTGAATTTAAAAATGTAAACTTTGGCTATAAGTCGGATGAAATGGTCATTAACGATTTCTCTGCTAAGATTAAGCCTGGCCAAAAAGTAGCGATTGTTGGGCCGACTGGTGCTGGTAAGACGACGATCGTGAAGCTGCTTATGAGATTTTACGATGTGAATGAAGGCGCGATCCTAATTGATGGGCATGACATAAGAGATTTTTCTCGAAAGGATTTACGCTCCCTTTTTGGAATGGTCCTTCAGGATACATGGCTCTATAACGCAAGCATAATGGACAATATTCGATACGGCCGATTGGATGCCACAGAAAAAGAAGTGATTGAAACGGCTAAAGCAGCTCATGTTGATAGCTTTGTTCATACGCTGCCCAACGGATATGATATGGTCTTGAACGAGGAAGCGACGAATGTCTCTCAAGGACAAAAACAGCTTATCACCATTGCAAGAGCAATACTTGCCAATCCGAAAATTCTTATTTTGGATGAAGCAACCAGCTCGGTGGATACACGTACGGAAGTGAGAATTCAAAAGGCGATGAACCATCTTATGAAAGATCGAACAAGCTTTATCATTGCACACAGGCTGTCGACGATCCGGGATGCAGACATAATTCTTGTCATGAATCAAGGTGATATTGTCGAGCTAGGGAGCCATGAAGAGTTACTCGAAAAAGCTGGTTTCTATGCTAGCCTGTATTCCAGTCAATTTGAAGCGCCATCTGCTGGCTAATGATTTACCTTTGATTAGAACTGCGAAAATAGAAAATTAAGTGGATTGTTTAATCATAGGTAGAAAAAAATTTTAACAAAGGGCTACTTAAAAAGGTTATAAAAGAAAAAGCAGGGACCATTTAAATTGGTTCCTGCTTTTTCTTTTGTCTGGGAATAGTATAGTAATCATTCCTAAAAAAGATGTTGTTCTTACCAATATATCGTAACTTCATTAAGAAGGGTTTTTAGTGGTAGTTGAAAGCCTAAGA
>JAUZPT010000432.1 GCA_030705745.1 Bacillota bacterium
GGAAAAAAGAACCCGGATTTGCTATACAATGTAGATGACAGCAAGATGCCTGCCGCATGGAAGGCATTCAGTGCCGATGTCGAACGCGAGCAGGAACGGTGGCTTCGCCTTCTTCCATGGCTTGGAGTTTACGGCCGGTTAAAAACGTCTTTATCTGAGGAAGAGGCATGGGTATTTTTAACCGAGGCAAGCGTAACACTTCTCGCGCTTAATGTAGAAATCCTCCTACCGTCTTGGTGGCAGGCGATGCAAAACGCGAATTTGAAGGTCAAGGCTTCTGTCAAAGGGACGTCAAGCCACCGGCCATCGTTCGTCGGGCTTCAGGCGATGCTTGACTTCAACTGGCGCTTTTCGATGAATGGGGTCGATCTGTCTGAAGAAGAATTTAGCACGATGGTCGAGGAAAAGCGTCGGCTCGTGTTTATTCGTGGCCGCTGGGTCAAGCTCGATCCGCAGTTTATCCGCCATATTCAGGAGATGATGAAAAAAGCGGAGAAAGATGGTCTGCATGTCAGGGATTTGCTTGAGCAGGAACTCCTTGGACAGCCTGAAACCGAGGAGGAGCTTGATAATCCATATGCGTTCTCGCGAATCCAAATCGAGATAAATAGCCAGTGGAAAAAAATGATGAAGCAGCTTTCTGAAGTAAAGGAAATTCCGCTTCAATCTGTTCCATCGCCGTTCCAGGGCGAACTCAGGCCCTATCAGCATTTCGGCATGAGTTGGCTGTTATTTTTGCGCCAATATGGGTTTGGTGCTTTGCTTGCCGATGACATGGGTCTCGGAAAAACAGTGCAGCTTATTTCGTATTTGCAAGCAGTAAAGGAGCTGGAGCAATCTGGAAAAGCGACAGCCATCCCTGCCAAAAGTGCGAATGCCGAGACCTCACCTGCTCTGAAAAAGTTAGCCAAAGCTGAAGAAGGTGCGGTAAACGCAACTGAATCTATTGCTCCTTCAACGAAGGCAGACAGCACCATTGAGACTGAATCCATTGTGCGGACCAAGAAGGCAGGAAAAGCTGTTGAAGCTGCAAAAGAAGACTTGGATGCGGCACTGATCATTTGTCCGACCTCTGTTCTTGGCAACTGGCAGAAGGAGCTCGAGCGCTTTGCTCCTGAAATGGACGTTTATCTTCATTATGGTTCCAACCGCCTCAAGGGCGATGCTTTTTTTGAAAAAATAAGAACGGTCGACGTTGTGCTGACTTCGTTCGGCTTGAGCCATTTGGATTCAGAGGAGTTTCAGGCAGTCCATTGGAGTTCGGTTTCCATTGATGAGGCCCAGAATATCAAAAATGCTCAAACAAAACAATCGCGCGCCGTCCGTGCCTTAAAGGGGCGCCATCATATCGCCCTGACAGGGACGCCGATGGAAAATCGACTTTCCGAATTATGGTCCATTTTTGATTTTACGAATCACGGCTATCTCGGCAGTCTCGGCCAATTCCAAAAACGCTTCGTCATCCCGATTGAAAAGGATGAGAAAAAGGAAAAAGTCCAGGAGCTGCAGGCATTAATCCGGCCATTTTTGCTGCGAAGGACGAAGAAGGACGAAGATGTCGCCCTCAATCTTCCGGACAAACAGGAGCAAAAGGAGTACTGTCCACTTACAGCCGAGCAGGCTTCGCTGTACGAACAGCTCGTCCGCGATACGTTTGCCGAGATTGAAAAACTTTCCGGCTTCGAGCGCAAAGGACTGATTCTGCAAATGCTGAGTAAATTAAAGCAGCTTTGCAACCACCCTGCCCTTTATTTAAAAGAAAAGCCGGCGACGAATTTGCTCGAGCGTTCGACAAAAATGGAAAAGCTGTCCGACCTTGTCGAATCGGTTCTTGAGCAGGGAGAAAGCTGTCTTATTTTTACACAGTATATCGAGATGGGCGAAATGATCCGGACGTTGATTAAAAAGAAATTCCACGTGGAGGTTCCATTCTTGAACGGCAGTGTGCCAAAGGCGCGCAGGGATCAATTGATTGAACAGTTCCAGAATCGCGAATTCCCGGTATTCCTGCTGTCGCTGAAGGCTGGCGGAACGGGCCTGAATTTAACGGCAGCCAATCATGTCATCCATTACGACCGCTGGTGGAATCCTGCCGTCGAAAACCAGGCGACCGACCGCGCCTACCGCATCGGCCAGCAGCGCTTCGTGCATGTGCATAAAATGATCAGCACCGGCACGCTCGAGGAAAAAATCGACGCCATGCTGGAGAAAAAGCAATTCTTAAACGATCAAATCATCCAAAGCGAAAACTGGATAACTGAGCTTTCCACCGAAGACTTGCGCGACCTTGTTTATTTGAAATAACCTTTATGGCAATTGGATCGGTTACGTAATTAAAGTGATTACCCGCCTTATTTATAAAGGGATGCTTCAAAGGTGCAAACAAATACATCACAATGTAAAAAACACGGGCTTTTCACATTTGAAAAGCCCGTGTTTTTTTGTTGAGATAAAATTTTTCATTTCAATCCCTGTAAGGACGTTACGTTAAAAGACAGAACCTCCCTCGTGAAGCCGTAAATTGTCTTTAATGAGCGGTCTTAAGGACAGAACCTCTCTAGAGTAAGGTATAAATGTCTTTAATGAGCGGTCTTAAGGACAGAACCTCTCCAGAGTAAGGTATAAATGTCTTTTATGAGCGGTCTTAAGGACAAAACCTCTTCAGAGTAAGGTATTAATGTCTTTTATGAGCGGTCTTAAGGACAGAACCTCTGTAGAGTAAGGTATAAA
>JAUZPT010000433.1 GCA_030705745.1 Bacillota bacterium
TCAATCACCAGGTAGGTCCGCCTGATCCATTAGATTCGAATTGCATCTGTTCTTGTTCTTCCTGTCTGAAATCCATATGCTCTGGAGGATTATTTTCAATTTGTTTTGGATCCTCTTTCACAGGCATTGGTTCTATATCGATAATTTCCTGATTGGCTTTTTTCCGAATTTCTTCGGTTACCTTACGTGAAGCATTATCACCAGGCACATCATTTTCTTCTTCCGTGTACATGCTTCCAAGGTTTCCTGGAAAAGCCTCTCTCATAGCATTTACAATGGCTGTTTTGCGAATCATATTTAAGGGCATTTGCTTCCATGTAGCCTGTCCTTTACTAAATTCATCTATGCTTATTCTCACTTTTACTGGTACTTTTCTGTCATCACGGAACACTTTCGCCCAGCCACCTATTAGCTTGTCATTTTGTAGCTTTACAGCTCCTTCAATATCCACAATTTCTCCGTTACGTTCCACAATGATTCCAGCTTCCATGCCAGCAAAATGTTCATTTGCTTCAGCTCTTTTCATGAAAGCTTCTTTTGAAACAATAATTTGTGCCGGTGAACCATTGAATTTAACTAGATACGCTTCGTTTAAGAATGGATTTAACTTTTGATACTTGCACAAATTGATAAACATAACGAGCTCTTGATCAGAAACATCGCCATTACCTCGAACTAGATAATTTTTAACCGTGTTTCCAGTCAAAGTAACCTTTTCCCCATTCACTTCGAACTCAACTGGCTTTACCATTAAATTGTTACTCAATTGAATTTTCCCCCTTTGGAATTTCTAGCATTTTTAAATCAATTAGCTGATCGATAGCATTTTTTAAATTCAAAGCTTCTGAAATTGATAGCATAAAATTCGGTGTATCTTCATGGAACGGGAAAGATATTTCAATGGAATCTGCATCTTTCCCATACATCCTAAGAGCAATGCAGTCGTTCATTTCATTAGGTGTATAAGGGAATAAACGTCCGTTAAATGGGATCATTTTTATAGCCAATTAGATAACCTCCTTATACTCAATAGGATCAGTCTCAACCCTCAGCGATTTATCCTTTTCCGAAACTACTAAGCTGATAACCTGAGCATCCATATTAATTAACTTGGTTACAGCCTCGGCATTGTCTACAAATATCGGTGCTGAGAACCCGTAATGTTGTGATAGAGTTGATATAATATCCAAACCGACATTGATTCTTGCTGCATTATTTAATCCACTGGAATATGGCACACCGTTAAATAATGTCTCACACACCTCAGTGAGTCCCCCATTTATTTGGGTATCGAATAATTTGAATCGAGCATATTTAAATTTGCTATTGATTCTATCTTCTAGAAGATTAACTTTAGTTCGGATAAACTCTTCTGTTAGATAAAGCTCGTGCTCAAGTTTTTCATATTCGGCAGCTAAATCACGTTGCTGTGTCTCTAGTTCCTCGATGCGCAATTGAGATTGAGCAGCAAGAGCAAACTTACCAACTTCCCCTTGCAACTGGTCACGTTTCATCTTCAGTTGAACGATTTCCGATTGAATGTCCATGATAGATTGCTGGGACATATCTCTTATCTGCTTCATTTCCTCTTCAATGGCTGCTCTTTCATTAAGCTTGGCAGTGTATTGAGGATTGTCTAAAATATCGACAATCAGGCTTTCTTGTTGATTCAATTGGTCATTCAGTTTACTAAGAAGAGTATTTTTCTCAGTGATTTGGCCGTTGATTTTTTCGTATTCCACAGCTAATTTTTCATTTTGAGTAACGATCCCTTGCTTACGCTCTGCCCCTTGTTTACCCTTGGCATTGATTTCTTCAAGCTTGGTGGATTTAGAAAGATTAAACTGAGATAAGGCTTTTTCTCTGGCCGCTTCCACTTGTACAGCTGGTAAAGACTGTCCGCAAGCTGGGCATTCGCATGCATCTGTATGTGTAAATGTCTGCCCATTCACTTCCTGCCATTCTTGTCGTAATTGAACAAGATTATTTTCAATAGATTTGATATTATCATCGTTATAGCGTTTCTGATTCTTCAAGTTTTCCAACTTAGAGGTAATGATAGAGACGTTCGACTGCTCTTCCTGAATTCTAGCTTTAAGTGAATATACTTTGTCCTTTGAATCAGAATCGTGCTCCTGTTTGATTTTTAGAAGCTCAATTTCTATCTCTTGAATGGCTTTTTGTTTATCTGAGATAGCCTTTCCATTTTTAATGCTGCTGATCTGAGTCATTTTGTCATCAATTGCAGTATTAAGTTCACTAATCTTTGTCAGAATTGAATCCTTGTCTAATCCTTCTACGCTGGGCAAACTTCTCTGAATCTCATCGATACGAACTGGAATCCTGTCCAATTCTTTATTGATTTCAGCGCGACGAGCTGCAATGATTTTGCGATGGTTTTCAATAGAACGGCCTTGTAAAATTGCAGGTAGGCTGGACAGTGAATCATCACTTGCAATAACCTCTTCATCTGAAATATCTCCGCAAATTTCAAGCAGTGTTTTACGACGATCCTGCCATTTGACATTCTCATTGAAAAATTGCGGACTGGTAAGAAGCTTAAAGATATCTTCTTGGACGATGGATTCAATTTTCTTGGTGTACTCTTTTTTCTGAACAGGAACTCCATCAATGTAATAATCTGTAGTGTGTCCGCTGAATTCGGAAGTTGCAGATCCACGCTTCTTGGTCCACTTTTCATAAAAGACCTTTTTAAAGGTTAAA
>JAUZPT010000434.1 GCA_030705745.1 Bacillota bacterium
AATTTTTCAATGCTTCATTATCAAGAACCAGTATTTTGTCTGCACCAAACTCACCCCGTTGCATCGCCATATCTTCCACACCAACGCCTAAAACTGCAGCAGTCAATTCGAGTCCCAAGCAGCCTGCGATTCGTTTTGCTTCACTTATTGCTTCAAAAGCGCCCTTTCGGAAGCGGCCGTCGAAATGTTCGGTAATCGCGAGTATGTTCATGCCAAGATTCCTGCCTGCCAATGCACGACTTATTTTTCTACGAGATCTTGAAAATTTGAATATCGAACGGCAGACCCTCACAAAATTGTGAGCAATTCAAATCACTTTAGAATCCTGATGCAAAGCATTGACAAGCCTCGCTGCCTTTTCTTGTGCGGACGCCCCTTCAACCACCCGTATACCCGAACGTTTCGGGGTTAAATAGATCTTCATGATTTTAGTCATTGATGGTGCCAGCTTTTTTTCATCGAGTCCGATATCTTTCAGGCTTTTAATTGTTAGGGGTTTTTTCCTTGCCATAAAAATACCAGACAAAGACGCACTCCGGGGCTGGTTAATTCCGCGCTGAGTGGTAAAAAGAGCCGGAAGAGGGGATTCAAGCGTCACAGTTCCACCCTCTATGGTGCAAAGACAACGGATATGGCCTTTCGTTATTTCAGCCTTTATGGCCATGGAAATATTAGGAACCCCTAAATACTCTGCGACTGCAGGGCCAACGAGATAATTGCCGTCGTCAATTGCTCGCTGGCCAGCGATAATTAAATCAAAACCGATCGGCTTCATTGCGGCAGCAAGAATCTTCGCTATCCTCAGACCGTCGTAGCTTCCGCTCTTTCTTACGGTTTCGTCAATAATGAGCAGACCTTCGTCACCTCCCATGGCCAGAGCAGTTTGAAGGGATTTAATGTTATTTTTGTCTCCGACGGAAAAAATTGTTACTTTTCCTCCGTGGTCATCTCTTATCCGCAGGGCCTCTTCAACAGCTAGCGCATCAAATGGATTGATGACCCACTGCAAATCTTCTGTGATGATGGAAACGCCATCATTCGCGATGCGAATGAACGCTTCGGTTTCCGGAACCTGTTTCAACAAGACTGCGATTTGCAATTCCGTTTTCCATTCAGTTTTTTTACTTGCAAGAGGATTCTGCGGCAGCGTTTCTTCCGGCGATCCGCCCAAAAGCCAACGCCTCAGGAAAATTACTCCCGCCTTGGTACAAGTGGCCGAAAAAAGAGCCCAATTCACCCGCTGCATATAGTCTTGGAATGGCCTCATCGTTTATCCCGATCACCTGAGCCGCGGCGTTGTGGACCGGCCCCCCATGGGTGTTTATGATATTCAGACACAACTCAGTGCCATAATAAGGCGGTGACACGATCGATGACATGCTGGTTGGTGCACGATTAAATTCGACATCGGCACCTTGCTGGCAGTCTTCGTTATATTTCTGGACCGTTTCACATAGTCCGTTTGTATCAATGCCCAGTTTCCCTGCCAACTCTTCAATCGAATCCGCTTTTTTTATCCATCCTTTGGAGACCTCTATGCTATTGTCTTCGCTCCATTCGTAAAGCTTATGCACCGTTAGCCAGCTGATCATCTGTGGAGGAAGGCTGTGTTTCGGCACAAGTGGCCCTTTTTTTCTGAAGATTTCATCAAAAATCAAATAAGGCGGCATGTTCGGAAAATCGGCGTTTCTATGATCGAATCTGCATGCTTCGATATCACCTTTATAATGTCCGAATCGCCTCGATTCTTCGACGAACCTTCTCCCATATTTATTGACATAAATGTAACTACCGCTCATAGGGTAATATTGAAGTGATGCCGAACAGTTGAATAATTCACTCGGTTCTTTTATGGCGAAATTCATCAATTCAAAATTCGACATATGCCATAACTTAGCGCCCACTGCCGTTGCCATCCATATACCGACTCCGGTATTGTAAGGGGTACCTAAATTATGGACATGCACACCGGGATAATTAAAGTTATTAAACATCTCTTGATTATTCTGATAGCCACCACAAGCCAAGATAACGCCTTTTTTGGCCTTAACCTTTATATCTATGCCGTTTTTTCTGGCAACAACACCCAGAATTTCTTTTGTTAAAGGATCTTGCATCAATTGCTCAGCTGGCGACTCATATTGTACGACGATACCCCGATTCTTAACTTGCTCTGCCAGCCGTTTGAACGCAACATGTCCTCCGCCTTCAACAAGGATTTGATCTACCGTGGATCCCGGTAGCGTCGGGAAAGTTCCGGCAATCCGGCGGGCATTGACTACCGTTGGAATCCCCAGACTGTTGAGCCAGTCTGGAACTGCAATGATACTTTCCGCCATGGTTTTGATTAATTTTTCATCCCTGACGGTTCCGAAAGCCATGGCGCGATAATAAGCCACACCTTCCGATACGCTTGAAGGCACTATCATGAAACCCGCACAACAACCTGTATTGCCGCCGGGCAAATGACTCGGCGCACTTTCCAGTATAAGGACCTTTGCACCTCTGTCATGGGCCTCGATGGCCGCGGCAGCACCAGCACCACCAAATCCCACAATGACCACATCCGCTTCAAAACAATCCGATTGAATACTTTCAATGTTTTTTGCGTTTTTCAAACCTATTTCCGTGTCTTTAGCTATCATCTTTATTTTCCCCTTTACCCTCTCTGGGCGACATGTTCAAAAA
>JAUZPT010000435.1 GCA_030705745.1 Bacillota bacterium
TGAATTGAAGACGGTATCGCGAGATGTCACGTGGAGATTCGGTCTTCATCCACCTCATGAAGACGTTATCGCATTACCTCTCGCGGAGATTCGGTCTTCATCCACCTCATGAAGACATAATCGCATGACCTCTCGCGGAGATTGTGTCTTCAATTCACCCTATAGAGTAGTTGTTAAAAAAAAATTCTCCATATAAAAGAAAAGCCTCCAGCTAGGGAGGCTCAAATTTATTCGTTTTTTTCTATGCGAGGAGGTTTCGGTCCCCAGTACTGATAAAAATCGGTACGAATAAATCCGTTAAAAAGCTTGCGTTTTTTCGTTGCAGGCTTGCCGTAGATTTGTTCGAAATTTTCATTTGACGTCAGCATATAGATGGACCAGGTATCAAGCTTTGCAAATGCCTGGCCCATTTCCCGATACATATGCTCTACAGCCGGTTTTTCACCAAGACGTTCTCCATATGGAGGGTTGCCGACAATGACACCGTATTCCTTGCGTGTCGTTATGTCCCTGACTTGCATTTGTTTAAATTGTATATAGTCGCCAAAGCCTGCTTCAAAGGCATTATCAGTCGCGATGTTAACCATGCGATGATCAATATCCGTCCCAAGTATATCTAGCGGCTGATCATAATTGGCGAGGTCCTCTGCTTCGATGCGTGCTTCTTCCCAAATTTTTTCCGGAATCAGGCTCCATCCTTCGGAAGCAAATTCACGATTAAATCCAGGTGCAATATTTTGACCAATTAACGCAGCTTCAATGGGAATCGTTCCTGAACCGCAAAACGGATCAATGAATGGGCGATCCGGATGCCAATTGCTCAGCATGACAAGAGCGGCTGCCAAGGTTTCTTTAAGTGGCGCCTCCCCCTGATCGACCCGGTATCCACGTTTATGAAGACCAGAACCGCTCGTATCGATCGTAATCGTGGCAATGTCTTTGAGAATTGCAATTTCGATACGGTAAAAGGAACCAGACTCTTCAAACCAGGTTGTTCTTTTGTAATGCTGTTTTAGACGGTCAACAACTGCTTTTTTTACAATGGCCTGACAATCGGATACACTGAACAATGTCGATTTAACCGACTTGCCGATGACAGGAAACTCTGCGTCCTCTGGAAGAAACTTCTCCCATGGCAGCGCCTTTGTTTTTTCGAATAATTCGTCAAACGTCCTTGCCTTGAATTCCCCGACTTTAATTTTAATACGGTCTGCCGTTCTTAACCATAAATTCGCACGTGCAATCGCCGTTTCATCGCCTTCAAACGTTACTTTGGCATTTTCTACTTCACATTCATACCCAAGCGCACGAACTTCCTTCGCGACCAATGCTTCAAGACCCATTGCCGCCGTTGCAATCAATTGATATTTTCCCATTTATTTCACCCTTACCTTCAGTGGTCATCTATAGAATAGCAGTATTTGTTTAAAAAACCAAAGTGTATGTATAAAAAACAAAAAGCCCTCCCATTCAGGAGAGCGGTATGTCCTAAAATAGCATTAATAGCGTCCTGTAAGCCATGTTTTGTACCAGCGTACTGCAAACGGCCAAAGCCTCGTACATAGGTGGTAATCATCTATCTACAGAATCAGAGATTCTGTCCTTCCCGTCGTTGAGTTCCTTAGGGAAAGTGCCCCTACCATTGTTTGGGTTTCTCGCTCGTGGGGTTTACCTCGTTCCACCCTTTCCGTTTCCGGAAAGGCTCCGTCACTGTGGCACTTTTATAGGTATTCATACCATATCCATAAAGGACTTAGGTATTTTCCCGGCCGTCAACCGGATTCCGGCTGCCCTGGCTTATGACTTGGCCAGGCACGAACACTACAAGCATCTCAGCCTGTGCGAGCATGGACTTTCCTCTACAGTTTCGCAAATGCGACGCTGCAGCGATTACCCGTACGCTATTAATGACACAAGACTTATTATATGTATTTCAGTGTTCATATGCAATGGTATTTATTAGGATGCACCATTACCTTCTTAATCGTACAATTTATTTCCAAACACATGTTTTTCCAAATTCGACAACCGTTTCAAAATATCAAAATTTGTCGTGCCTGCTGTTTGTGCGGCTGGCTGCCTGCGCGATGAATCTTCTGCTTGCTTTCTCAGGCGAAGATTTTCCTGTTGAAGCTCTTCAATTTCCTGATGAAACGCTTCGTAATCCTTAATAATTAAATCCAGGAACTTATCCACGTCCTCTTGCTTATAGCCGCGCATGCCTGATTTAAACTCTTTTTCCAAAATATCTTTCGCTGTTAATTTCACTTTATCAGAAAGCATTCTAATCACCTCAATATTTCCCCAATCATTACCTATTATTTTTTCAAAAATATAACGTTTTGTCAATTTTCTTTGCTTCTTGTTCCTATTTTGCCCAAAGTCTTTTCAGTATATGACCCTTAAAGCAAAAGATTCTAAAAATATCATTCAAATTCATGGCGTTTTAATTCTTCTTCCTCTACAACATTTTGCAAATCGTAAAAGGTGATCATATGAATTGGATATGACTGCTGGCTTTGATATTTAAGAGCCATTTCATACATATACTTCGGGCTTCCTTCTTTTTCCTGATCATACATAAGAAGGAGAGCATCACTTTTTTCAATAAAAAACTGATTCTTCAATCGGAATTGCCACGGTTTTTCATATTTTTTTCTAGACACAGAGTCAATGAAA
>JAUZPT010000436.1 GCA_030705745.1 Bacillota bacterium
ATTGTCACTTTGTTTCGCTTGATGAGTTTTGTCAGGAATCAATCAAGGGGGAATGTTTGTTGAAAACGCAAATTGAACAAAATGGAATTGTAACCTTGACATCGGAAGTATCAAATGGATTGAGTGATAGTGTATTGTGGAACGATGATTTACGTCCTACGACACTAAAGGAACATTCCTGGAAAGGTTTGAACTTTGCGACTTTGTGGATTGGAATGTGCTTATGCATTCCCGCGTATAGCATGGCAAGCGGTATGATTTCTTTAGGAATGAATTGGTGGCAAGCAATTGGCACGATCTTTCTCGGAAATGTAATCGTTCTTATCCCCATTTTATTAAATTCACACGCCGGCACAAAATTCGGAATTCCTTATCCTGTATTTGCCCGACTATGGTTTGGCTCTAAAGGGGCTCATATTCCTGCTTTGGCCCGAGCGATTGTAGCTGCCGGCTGGTTTGGGATTAACACTTGGATTGGAACTGGTGCTATCGATACGCTGCTAACTGCGTCATTCTCTTCCTGGGGTAATTTGGCGGGACATACAGCAATCGTATTTGCGCTTTTCTGGGCTTTGAATGTCATCGTTGCCTATAGAGGACCACAAGCGATGAAAATTCTCGGATTAATTGCCACTCCTGTTGTTGGAATCGCCTCCATCATTCTCCTTATTTGGGCATTTACACATGCAGGAGGATGGGGACCCATTCTGTCAACTCCGTCAAAATTCCAGACAACGGGTGAGTTTTTAAAAGTATTTTTCCCGACATTAACAGGAGTTATAGCTTTTTGGGCTACTTTGGCATTAAATATTCCTGACTTTTGCCGTTATGCCCGAAGCCAAAAATCACAAATGATCGCGCAAAGCTTTTCATTGCCTCTTACGATGAGTATTTTTTCCTTCATAGGAATAGCTGTTACATCGGCAACTGTCGTTCTTTTCGGAACAGCCATTTGGGATCCAGTTCAGCTTCTTGCCAAATTTCCTCCATTCATTATCTTTCTTGGAACTGTCATCATCGTCATTGCATCCATTACTATCAACGTCGGAGCGAACATCGTTGCCCCTGCCCGTGCCATTGAGAATTTAAATCCAAGAAAAATTACGTTTGGCCTTGGTGCATTAATCACGGGACTATTTGCAATTTTGATGCAGCCGTGGTTTATCATGTCAAACTATGGAAACTATATTTTTGGCTGGCTCGGAACATATGGAGCATTGCTTGGTCCAATCGATGGAATAGCGATTGCTGATTACTGGCTCGTTCGTCGAAGACAGCTTGCTCTTCATGAACTTTATGATGTGAAAGGCCGTTACAGCTATGTGAGCGGTTTTAATAAAAATGGAGTTTATGCCCTTATTATCGGCGTAGCCATTCCTGTACTCGGATTATTCGTCCCAGGACTTCGTTTCTTATGGGAAAATGCTTGGACATTTGGTTTGTTTATTTCCATAGGCGCCTACACGTATTTAATGAAAGGCGATCAAAGTATTCTGCTACCAGGCGAATACGAGAAAATGACGACCTTTACCAGTTCAATTTCTGATGAACATGCAGAATCGGTTACAGGCAATAATCCTATTAAGGCATAATCTTTTTATAGTAGGGATCGAATAAAATACCCCGCCTGTCTACAGGTGGGGTATTTTTTAATTTTGAAATCAAAAGCAAATTTTCAGAAAATCAAATTGGAAATCATTAGAAATTATTATATGATTTACTAAGATAGAAAACATTATAATTTTCAAAGGTGGGGGTTACATGCTTGAAAATCAAAGTGATTGGATGTTTACGATGTTTCCGATATTTTTTGGAATCGTCTTTGTTTTCATTCTTATCATCTTTGTTACGGTAGCTATAAAAGGATTATCATCTTGGAATAGAAATAATCATCAGCCTCGTCTCAATACGCAAGCAAAAGTGGTTGCAAAGAGGATGAGCATTCGTGGCGGAAGAGAAATACATACAGATGCAAATTCACATACACATACCCATACATCTACACACAGCGACTATTTTATTACTTTTGAATTTGAAAGTGGTGACAGGATCGAACTGGGGGTAAGCGGTACCGAGTATGGGCAAATTGTCGAAGGGGATATCGGAGAACTTCAATTCCAGGGTACGAGGTATTTAGGCTTTATCCGAAATACCTCGTTAAAAGACAATGCGAATAAATAATCAAGAGGTATTATTATAAAAAATTGGGAAGTTTTTTGGAGGACCCTAATCCATGTCATCACAAGTGGTAGTTTTGTAGAACAATATGATGATAAAAGAAAATCAATACAAGAATTCCATACAGATTTTCTGAAATAATAAAGGCGCTGTTACTTTATAAAGTAATGGCGCCTTCCACATAATTGATAATGATCATGAAAACCTTTCTAATCTACTAAAAAGAGTAATAACTTTTATCACAAATTTCACTGATGTTGCGAGATTTTTTGTGTTTCGGGAACGCGGGTCAGGAAAATTCCTCCGATGATGAAGAGGATGACCAGACTGAAAACTCCACTGTTTGTATTGCCGGTTATTTGTGCGGTGACGCCGACGAGAAAAGGGCCCATTATAGCGGCGAATTTTGAAAAGATATTATAAAATCCGAAAAATTCGTTCGATGATTCCTTTGGAACAAGTTTGGCAAAGTAGGC
>JAUZPT010000437.1 GCA_030705745.1 Bacillota bacterium
AGGAAGAGATCCAAAATGGAGAGCTAACAGCAGCGCGGAAATTAGAAATATATCGGCAATATCTTGATAATGTCAATAAATCGGACAAGGAAAATTCCGAGTATTTGCGCGGGCGTGCTTCTTTGGAAACTGATGCGAAAAAAGAGAATTTGGCTATTCAAAAAGCTCAGTTCGAAAAAAATATTGCGGATGAAAAAATGACCGTTGAAGAGGTCTATAAAAAGAAAATTGAGTTTGCTAAAAGCGAGGTTGCGGCTGCTAAGGAAGGGACCGTTGAGAAGGCTAATGCAGAAAAAGAGCAAATGAATGCTGAGAAGGATTATGAGAAATGGAAAAAGCAGTTGAACCAAACCGTTTCAGATGGAGAGCGGGAACATTCTTTATCGCTTCTTGATGTTAAGCAAGAAGAGATCGATAAAAAAAAGGATCTTGAAGAAATATCTGAAGTTGATTCTCTTAGATTGAGCCAGGATGTTGAGAATCAGCGGTATGTTATAGAACGCGCTTCTCTGGCGAGAAGGCTTGAATTGGAGAATGTCGATGCTCAGAAACAGGCAGAAATTAAAAATCAAATTCAGGCTTTAGATGATAAACATGCTCAACAGACAATTAGTAATGCTCATCAAATATCTGTAGCTCTGGCTAATGAAAAAAGGTCGTTGAATGAGCTTCTAATTGAGCAAGAAGAAAATCATCAATCGGCTATGCTTGATATTGCTGAAGATCGAATAAATGATGAACGTCAACTTGGTCAAATAACCGAAGCAGATCAAGTAAAACAAGAAATTGCGATTGAGCAGCGGCGCTATGCTATTGAAAGGAATGCGCTTCTTCAAAAACAAGCTCTTGTTCAAAACGATAAAGTTCAATATCAGCAGATCCAAAATCAGATCCTTGCTTTGGATGATCAATATACTCAGGCAAAATTGAATAATGCGCGGCGGCTTGCGATGGCTCAAAACCAAATTTGGTTTGGCATGGTTGATACCATGAAAGGTTTATTCAATCAGGGTCTTGTAGCAATGTCGAATGGAACACTTAATTGGAAGAATTCAATGAAGGCAATCTATCAAAGCTTAGTCCAATATTTTGCTGGCGTTGTTTCTGATATTGTCGGGAATTGGATGAAAGGCCAATTGATGAAGCGGCTAATATCAAAACAAAGCGATACACAGGAGTCATCACAATCGGTTATTCATGCCACGGCTGAACAGGCTGCGCTTACTTCGATTGTTACATCTGGGGAAATGGCGCGGCAAATAGTTACTACCCAGTCGAATGTGGCTATTTTGGCAAGTGGAAAAACTTCTGCTTTGGCTATGGTCGGCGCGAGTGCTGCGGCTTATGAAGCGCTTTTGGCTATGCTTACTTCTATGGCTACCGCTATCGCAGCTATATGGCCCGTTGGCACGGCTATGTCGGTTCCTATGTTTGCTGGAATTACTGCGGCTCAGGGTATTATGACGGCTGCTACATCGGCGGCTAGTGCTTCTATTATGGCTTTTGATGTTGGAACGATGAATGTTCCTCAGGATATGCTGGCGATGGTACATAAGGGGGAAGTAATTATCCCCGAAAAATTCAGCGATTCTGCTCGGCGATTCTTGAGCGGCGAAGGATCGGCGAATGGCGGCGGTGGCGGAGGGGATACGAATTATTGGAATGTTTCTGCGTATGATGCGCAGGGTGTTAAAGGATTTATTAGGCGCAATAGTGATGCTTTTATTGATGCGGCGAAGCGCGCCAAAAGTGATGGAAAGTTAGATAAAAAATGGTGATTAAATGGGGCGGCGCTTATGCCTCCCCATTATTTTTAAGGAGGGGTTATATCGTGTCGAATGCTGTTTTTCCTTCTCTGGAAGGGCGGTCTTGGAATTCAGAAAAAACACCGATATATGAAGATACCGTAGTGATTACGACTAGGGCGGGAATTGAAAAGCGGGCTGCTTATTCGATGTATCCCCGATACATATTTTCAATCAGTTATGAAATCATTGAGGATAATAAAAAAATCGATGGAGATTTCCAAAGGATCATTGGGTTTTTCTTGGCGCGTCATGGAAATTTTGAATCATTTTTATATGAAGATCCTGATGATCATCAAATTGTGAATCAGGTTATAGGAATTGGAGATGGCATGACGAAATCATTCCAATTAATTAGGACACTTGGAGAGTATGCGGAACCCATTCGAAATATTAAAACTATATCTTCGGTAAAGATTGGCGAAAGTGATGAAACTGCGTTTATCGTTGATAGTTCGGGAAGAATGATTTTTAATACTGCTCCCCCGAAACCTTCCCCAATTATTGTTACTGCTGATTTTTATTTTAGATGCAGGTTCAATCCTTCTAAAATCACCTTCAAAAATTTCTTAAAAAATCTTTATGAATTGCAATCTCTTGAATTAATTTCTTTGAAATAGGAGGCGTGTTTTCATGAAGGATATATCGCAGGAATTAATGGATCTTTTAAATCCCATGTCTGATGAGGATCAAGAATTTATCATGCAGGATCTTTATGTGATTACATTGGTTGATGGGACTATTTTTCGCTGTACGTCGGCGGATCGGGATCTTATGGTCGGTGGGAATGTATATCTCTATAATTGGGCTCGTCTTGAGCGCGATAATATCCGGGC
>JAUZPT010000438.1 GCA_030705745.1 Bacillota bacterium
CAGTGGACAAGCGCTTTGATACGGTAGACGAACGCTTTGAGTCAGTAGACAAGCGCTTTGATGCCGTAGACGGACGTTTGGAGGCAATGGACAAACGGTTTAATTTCGTAGACGAACGGTTGGAGGCAATGGACAAGCGTTTTGAGTCAGTAGACGGACGCTTCGATTCTGTAGAGGGTAGATTAGAAAGGATGGAGCAGTCTCAAAACTCTGATGTGATCTCTCTTTTAAAAACAATTGCCAAAAAACAATCTGAAGTGGAGTTGGAGTACGGTTATATTGCGGAAAGAGTAGAGGATCTTGGTAAAAAGGTATTCAAAATCGAAAAGAAGTTAGAGAATTAGAGAAAAAACTTCAATTAAATCCCTCTTGAAATCCACCCAACTTTTAATTCTTCAACCTTAAGTGACAGGCGCCTTCCAGTTTATTGGAAGGTGCCTGTCACCCGTTTAGGTCACCTTTTATTGTTGACACAAATCACCAGTATGTGGTATTTAAATTATGATTAGCACTTGCGCGTTAAGAGTGCTAACGGAACGAATAGTTAGAAACGAAGGGAGAAATCAAAATGGAAAAAAAGGAATTTAAAGCAGAATCTAAAAGGCTTTTGGAAATGATGATCAATTCGATTTACTCTCAGCGGGAGATTTTTCTACGAGAGCTGATTTCCAATGCGAGTGACGCGATAGACAAAATCTATTACAAAGCATTAACGGATGATAATCTGAGCTTTGATCAAGAAGGCTATTACATAAAAGTGACGGCGGACAAGGAAAGCCGGACATTGAAAATCTCGGATAGCGGGATTGGTATGACGAAGGAAGAACTTGAAACAAACCTTGGAACGATTGCCAAGAGCGGATCGCTTGCCTTCAAAAGTGAAAATGAACTAAAGGACGGCCATGACATCATCGGCCAATTTGGTGTGGGCTTCTATTCGGCATTCATGGTTGCCGATGTTGTTACGGTTATCAGCAAGGCGCTTGGCAGCGATGTGGCTTACAAGTGGGAATCGAATGGAACTGATGGTTATACGATCGAGCCGTGTGAGAAGGAGACGGTTGGTACCGAAATTCTTTTGAAAATCAAAGAAAATACAGAAGACGATAACTATGATGAGTATTTGGAGGAGTATGGATTAAAATCAATCATCAAAAAATACTCCGATTTCATCCGCTATCCTATCAAAATGGACGTAACGAGCAGACGGCCGAAGGAAGGCAGCGAAGATGAGTTCGAAGACTTTGCCGAAGAACAGACGATTAACAGCATGGTTCCAATTTGGAGGAAAAACAAAAGTGAGCTGACCGCCGAGGATTACGAGAAGTTTTACGCGGAAAAGCATTACGGCTTTGACAAACCGGCCAAGCATATCCATATCAATGTGGATGGCGCAGTCCGATACAACGCCATTTTGTACATCCCGGAGAAAACTCCGTTTGATTTCTATTCTCCAGATTACGAAAAGGGATTAGAGCTTTATTCGAACGGCGTATTGATCATGAATAAATGCGCAGATCTGCTTCCGGACTTTTTTAGCTTTGTAAAAGGAATGGTCGATTCGGATGATTTATCGCTAAATATCTCAAGGGAAATGCTGCAGCATGACCGCCAGTTGAAGCTAATCGCCAAAAACATCGGCAAAAAAATTAAAAGTGAGCTGCAAAGCTTGCTGAAAAATGATCGCGAAACGTATGAGAAATTCTATCAATCCTTTGGCAGACAGTTAAAGTTTGGCGTGTATAATGATTTCGGCGCAAATAAGGAAACGCTTCAGGATTTATTGATGTTCCATTCGTCGAAGGAGAAAAAGCTCGTCACCCTTGATGAATACGTTTCAAGAATGCCTGAGGACCAAAAGTATATTTATTATGCGTCCGGGGAATCGATGGAACGAATTGATAAGCTGCCGCAGACAGAGCTGGTAGCTGAAAAAGGGTATGAAATTCTATACTTTACGGACGATATTGATGAATTTGCCATCAAAATGCTGATGAATTATAAAGAGAAGGAATTCAAATCCGTTTCAAGCGGTGATTTGGGAATCGAATCCGGCGAAGAGGAAAAGGCCTCTGATGAAGCAACAAACGAGAGCAAAGACCTGTTTGACGCGATGAAAAACATTTTGTCGGACAAAGTGAAAGTGGTCAAAGCATCCAAACGCTTGAAGTCTCACCCTGTATGCTTGACGACAGAAGGCGAAGTCACGATCGAAATGGAAAAAATTCTGAAGGCTATGCCGAATAACCAACATGTGCAAGCGGAAAAAGTGCTGGAAATCAATACAAATCATGAAGTTTTCCAATCGCTGAAGGCTGCTTTCGAAAGCGATAAAGAAAAATTATCTCTCTACACGAACCTGTTGTACAATCAAGCCCTCCTGATCGAAGGCTTGCCGATCCAGGATCCTGTCGAGTTCACAAACGATATGTGCAAAATTATGGTATAGAGGAAAATGGGGTGACAGGCACCATCCATTTTTCTGGATGGTGCCTGTCACCAATAGATGGAGAATGGCGATGAAATTAAAAAAGATCCATCATGTTGCTATTATTTGTTCGGATTATCAAAGGTCGAAGGAATTTTACGTTGATTTGCTAGGACTGAAGCCTGTTCAGGAAATCTACCGGGAAGAACGGG
>JAUZPT010000439.1 GCA_030705745.1 Bacillota bacterium
ACCCGTCAACCCCTGATTATTAATGAAGGGCTTGAAAAGCGAATGGTTGAACTGGGATCTACTTCAATACCGGGTACGCAAATGGAAAAATCATTCATGGCAGTACCTATCATAGTCGGCAATAATGCGCTGGGAATGGTAAGCATGAGCAATTATGAAAAAGAAAATGCATTCAGCGATTCGGATGTACGCCTGCTCCAGACTGTGGTATCAGCTATGAGCGTGGCGCTTGAAAATGCAAGATTATTTGATGAGACTACCCGACTGCTTAAGGAAACAGAACAACGCACTGCGGAACTCGGTGTTATTAACAGTGTGCAGGAAGATCTCGTAAGAGAAATAGACGCTGAATCCATTTTTAATCTTGTGGGAGACCGTATCTGTAGCTTGTTTCCTGAAACCCAAACAATGGTTATTCGCACGTTCGACCAAGAAACCGGTATTGAACACTGGCAGTATGCAATTGAAAAAGGAGTGAGATTAAAAAACGAATCTCAACCATTGATTTGGGCCAATAAACAACTCCTTGTAACTAAAAAGCCAATTCTCATTAATGAAAATTATGTAGAAACTGCGAAGAAATATGGAAGTGCCGGCGTTTCCAGGGGGCAGCCACCTAAATCGGCAGTATTTGTTCCTATGATCGTAGGCGACGAGGTGAAAGGTTCTCTCAGTTTACAAAACGTGGACAAAGAACACGCATTCTCAGAAGCTGATGTCCGGTTACTCACTACCGTTACCAATAGTATGAGTGTAGCCATTGAAAATGCCCGGCTTTTTGATGAAACCACTCATCTTCTGGCGCAGGCAAAACAGAGAGCTACAGAATTAGGTACTGTTAACAACATCAGTAAGGCGTTGGCATCAAAATTAGATGCTGAGGACCTGATTAAATTGGTTGGTGATCAGTTGAAAGATTTATTCAAAGCTAACATTGTTTACCTCGCCTTGCTAAACAAAAAAACAAATACCATCTATTTCCCATATCAATATGGAGATAATTTAACTCCGATGAAATTAGGCAAAGGGCTCACTTCAAATATTATTTTAAGTGGAGAACCGTTGCTTATTAACAAGGATGTAAATGAAAAGACCGGCCAACTGGGTTTGCAGCGCATAGGAATTCCCGCAGCCTCTTACCTGGGAGTGCCTATCCCTATAGGCGATGAAATAATAGGCGTATTAAGTGTTCAAAGCACCGAGCAGGAAAACCGTTTCAACGAAAATGACTTGCGGTTACTTTCTACCATTGCTTCTTCAGTAGGAGTAGCTTTAAAAAATGCGCAACTCTTTGAAGATGTGCAGCAGGCTAAAATGGAGGCCGAACAGGCCAGTAAAATTGCAGAAAAAGCTAACGAAGCCAAGAGCGCATTTCTTTCCACCGTCAGCCATGAATTGAGAACACCATTGACTTCCGTTTTGGGCTTCGCCAAAATAATTAAGAAAAGACTGGAAGAAAAAATTTTCACGCAGTTAGATAAAAATGATCCCAAAACCGATAAAACGGTTGACCAGATTTCAGAAAATTTAAGAGTGGTAATCTCTGAAGGAGAAAGGCTAACGCATCTCATAAACGATGTACTTGACCTTGCAAAAATTGAAGCTGGAAAAATGGAATGGAACCAGGAAAATGTTTCTCTTGCCGAAGTAATAGAAAGGGCTGCTGCCGCTACCACATCCCTCTTTGAACAAAAAGATATCAAACTGGTAAAGCATATTGATACGGACGCTCCAAACATTATTGGTGATACTGATAAACTCATCCAGGTTGTCATCAACCTTTTTTCAAATGCCGTAAAATTTACGGATGCAGGTTCTGTTACCTGCACTTTATCACACAATAATGAAGAAGTAATTGTTAGCATCGCTGATACAGGTATTGGCATTGCAAAAGAAGATTTTGGAGCCGTATTCGAGCAATTTAAACAGGTTGGCGGCGATACACTAACGGACAAGCCTAAAGGAACCGGCCTGGGGTTGCCGATTTGCAAAGAAATTGTTGAACATCATGGCGGCCGCATCTGGCTGGAGAGCGAACCAGGTAAGGGAAGTACTTTTTCTTTTGCATTACCATTTATTCCATCCGGAAAGAAAACAAAGGACACACCCATTCATTTAAACGAATTGATGAAACAATTGAAAGAACAAATGGTTTTTTCAAAATTAAAAGTGGATGGGAAAAATGCAACCATTCTTGTTGTTGATGATGATGATTCTATAAGATCGTTATTACACCAAGAGCTGAGCGATGCAGGATATATTATAGAAGAAGCGAAAGACGGAAAATTGGCTCTTGAAAGCATACGTAAAAACCGCCCTGACCTTATCATTCTGGATGTAATGATGCCGGAAATAAACGGGTTTGATGTAGCAGCCATTTTAAAAAATGATCCGCAGACAATGGATATCCCCATTATTATACTATCAATTGTTCAGGATAAAGCAAGAGGTTTTCGTATAGGCGTTGACCGTTATCTTACCAAACCTATTGATACTGCAAAATTATTTGAAGAAGTAGGTAATTTATTAGAGCAGGGAAAATCAAAAAGAAAGGTAATGGTAGTGGATGAAGACAGTTCAGCAGTGCGTTCGTTAACTGAAGTATTGCAGGCGAAAGGATACATTGTTGTAG
>JAUZPT010000044.1 GCA_030705745.1 Bacillota bacterium
AGTTTGATGACGGTGCCACCGCCATTAATTGTTTGCTCGTTTACAGTAACTGTTGCTTTTCCAAATTTGAACAAACCTGTGGAGTAGCAATAAAAAATAACTAGGCTTAAAATGGCACCAAAAACCATTATGCGCTGGATCCAATTGAAACTTTGAATAATTTTTTTCATCCTAGCAATCCCCAGTCTCGTATGTAAAATCGTCAAGTGCCTTCGTTTTCGTTTGTTTCTTAATATACTAAGCATAAACGAGGGTAAATCCTTCTTTTCCATCAATGGAGTGTACAGAAAATGTTTAAAATGGGGAAGATTGGGTAACATGGATACGGGGTATCCACTCTATTACAAGGATTGTCGAACGATTGAGCAGATGGAAAAGGGCGATTTGTTTGACCTTAATTGACCATGAGTGTATGATGAAAATACATAAATTTTTATGAATCATCCGTTCATTTTTGAATGGCTTGGTGCATTTTCAGATCAAAGGAGGAAGAAAAAATGAATTTAATTCCTACAGTTATTGAACAAACAAATCGGGGCGAAAGAGCATATGACATCTATTCACGCCTTTTAAAAGACCGAATCATTATGCTTGGAAGCGGAATTGACGATCATGTATCAAATTCGATCGTGGCTCAACTTTTATTCCTAGAAGCAGAAAATCCTGAAAAGGATATTTCCATTTACATTAACAGCCCTGGCGGAAGCATCACTGCCGGTATGGCCATTTATGACACGATGCAATTCATCAAACCTGATGTACAAACAATCTGCATCGGTATGGCTGCTTCCATGGGTGCCTTCTTATTGGCTGCCGGCACAAAAGGAAAACGCTATGCGCTTCCAAATGCCGAAGTAATGATCCATCAGCCACTCGGCGGCGCACAAGGTCAAGCAACAGAAATTGAAATTGCTGCAAAACGCATTTTGTTCCTACGTGACAAACTAAACACTATTTTGTCTGAACGTACAGGCCAACCACTTGAAGTGATTGCACGAGATACAGACCGCGATAACTTCATGACAGCTGAAAGAGCAAAAGAATACGGTCTAGTTGACCATATCATCACACGCAGCAATGCGGCTGAAGAAAAGAAATAAACATGAAAGGTCTGGCCAATGTGGCCAGACCTTTTGTTTAGCTTTCTTTTTGGACAAAATCAGTTAACGCAGCAATTGCTTCCTGTTCATCGTCTCCATCGACCATGATATTGATCACGGCGCCCGATCCAACCGCAAGGCTCATCAAGCCCATGATGCTTTTCGCATTTACTTTCTTTCCTTCTTTTTCAAGAAATACATCCGAAGAAAAGCGGTTTGCCTCCTGCACAAAAAGAGCTGCCGGGCGAGCTTGAAGACCCGATTTTAATTTGATTTCCACCTGTTTTACGACCATCACTCAATTCCTCCTCAACATTATCTATTATAAATCCCGCCAAAAAATGATCATTCGCGCGACATGAACAGGGAAATCTGTATACTCGCCCATATTTGTTGACAGGGTATGGCTCGGGTTTTGCTTTTATATACATTTATTTCATTAACTTCTGGAAGCCATTTCACCTGCTCGAATTTTTTCGGCGATTTCATCGATTTTTCTCAAGCGATGGTTGATCCCCGACTTACTGATTGTACCCCCTGAAATCATTTCGCCCAATTCCTTTAACGTTACGTCCTGGTAATTGACCCGTAACTCAGCTATTTCTCTCAGTTTATCAGGTAAAATTCTCAATCCGACCGTTTCATCAATAAAGCGAATGTTTTCCACTTGCCTTAGTGCAGCACCAACCGTCTTGTTCAAATTGGCCGTTTCGCAATTCACCAACCGGTTGACAGAATTCCTCATGTCCCGGACGATCCTGACATCTTCAAAACGCAGCAATGCGTTATGCGCCCCAACAATATTCAAAAACTCCGTGATTTTTTCGGCTTCTTTTAAATACGTAATGAAGCCTTTTTTTCGCTCCAGCGTTTTACTGTTCAATTCGAATGTATTCATCAATTGGCATAAAGAATCATTGTGCTCCTTATAAAGGGAAAAAACCTCAAGGTGATAGGAAGACGTTTCCGGATTGTTAACGGAACCCCCAGCGAGAAAAGCGCCGCGCAAATAAGAACGCTTACAACATTTCTTTTTCACCAATTCCTTCGAAATATCATGGACAATGGTAAATCCCTCACCCAGAATTTTTAAATCTTCAAGTATTTTCCTTGCACCCTCTGTTAACCGGACAATATATACATTGTTCTTTTTCAAACGCATTTTTTTCCTAACAAGAAGCTCGACTCTTACTTCAAAATTCTTCTTAATTAAAGTGTATATCCTTCTTGCAATGGCTGCATTTTCCGTTTGAATATCCACTATCAGCTTACGGTTTGAAAAAGAAAGCGAGCCATTCATACGAATTAATGCAGATAGTTCCGATTTGCTGCAGCATGGCTTTAATTCAAGATTCGTGAGTTCTTTTTTCGTTTCCGAAGCGAAAGACATCCCTTCACCCCCTTAAAATAGACAAACGTTTGCATAAATTAACTAATTTACGCATTAAAACGTTTTTTGGTTTCATCAACAAGCAAAGAATATAATATTTCCGCCACTTTTTTCGGATCATGGCGCAGTGCACCATTCTCTAGCTCGGCAATATCTGCATGGACAACTTCAAGCCCCAATTCATACAAACGCGGCAAGTCATAAAGAACGGGATTGGCCAATTCCTCATTGTATCGGAGCTGTACATCCGTCGGAACTTCTTCATTATTCACAAGGATCGTATCCACACACGCGCTCTCCATATGGCTGTAAATTGCTTTTACATGGTCGCTCGCCGTATAACCGTGAGTTTCTCCAGCCTGTGTCATTAAATTGCATATATAAACTTTCTTCGCGTGAGATTTGCATATTTCCTTACCGAGCCTTGGCACAAGCAGATTTGGAAGGATGCTTGTATATAAGCTTCCCGGGCCCATTATGATCAAATCAGCCTGGCGTATCGCTTGAATGCTTTCAGGCAATGGGTGGATATTTTCTGGCGTTAAAAAGACCTTTTTGATTTTCTTGCCTGAAAAAGGAATTTTCGACTCACCTGAGACGATCGTTCCATCTTCCAATTCCGCATGAAGTACCACACTCTGATTCGCTGCCGGCAAAACATTTCCACGGACATTCAATACTTTGCTCATTTCCTGGATCGCATGGACAAAGTTCCCCGTAATCGAAGTCATTGCGGCCAAAATTAAATTCCCTAATGAATGCCCTGACAATTCATTCGACGTATTGAAACGATGTTGGAACATTTCTTCGATCAGCGGCTCTACATCTGATAACGCAGCCAATACATTGCGGATATCGCCTGGGGGTGGAATATGAAGGTCATCACGCAGTCTTCCTGAACTCCCTCCGTCATCTGCCACGGTTACAATTGCGGTAATGTCCACAGGATACTGCTTCAATCCACGTAACAATACCGGCAAGCCTGTTCCGCCACCAATGATGACGATTCTTGGCTGTCCGTCTCTGGTCATGTTGTTTTTTCCTTCCTTTTCTCAATGTCACGGTGGGTGATGCATGTATGATAATCCTTTTCAAAATAATGGCCAATTTTTTCAGCGAGAGTGACCGAACGGTGCTGCCCACCCGTACATCCGATGGCAATCACCAGCTGGGCTTTACCTTCTCGTTTATAATGCGGTAGCATGAAGGTGAGTAGATCCGTAACCTTCTCAAGGAATTTTTGAGTTTCGCTCCATTTTAACACGTAGCCTGAAACCTCTGCTTCGAGCCCAGTCTTTGGCCTCATATGATCAATATAATGCGGATTCGGCAAAAAGCGTACATCAAATACCAAATCGGCATCAATCGGAATTCCGTGCTTGAATCCAAATGACATCACATTGACGGTAAAAGTCGCTTTTTTATTCGGTCTAAATTCATTTAATATTTTTTCACGCAGCTCTTTGGGCTTCATTTGTGAAGTCGTGTAAATGAGCTGAGCCCTGCCCTTCATTTCTTCAAGAAGTTCTCGTTCCAGCTTGATTCCTTCAAGAGGCAATCCGGAAGGCGCGAGAGGATGCGAACGGCGTGTTTCTTTATACCTTCTTACTAGGGAAGAGTCATCGGCATCCAGGAAAAGAATTTGCGGCGTCACCCAAGAGGTTTCCGCTAAATCATCCAATGCTTTAAAAAGGTGGTCAAAAAATTCCCTTCCGCGCAAATCCATGACCAAGGCAACTTTATCCATTTTATTACCAGATTCTTTCATTAACTCTAAAAATTTAGGCAATAAAGTTGGAGGCAGGTTATCTACGCAGAAGAAACCCAAATCCTCAAAGCTTTGAATCGCCACTGTCTTACCTGCACCGGACATTCCCGTAATAATGACCATTTGCAAATCAGAGGTTGCGCCTGTACTCATCATCCGTTCCCCCCATAACAATATTAACTAGGATCCAATCTATAACTAATCAATTCAAAGTCTTTTGTATACGTGAAAGTGCCGTAAATAATTCCTTTCCCGTGGATCATATAATCGAGGATATGGTAATCTCCAGCAGCCATCGGAAGAGTCTGCAACTGCTCAACTGTTTTCCATTCAAGCTTTCCTTCTTCACTTTCCTCCACTACCACACCATCCGATTCTGTCGCCATGAACGTAAACATCATCCATTCGGAAAGAACCTGATCATTCTCCTTCATAATAAAGGTAAAAATACCCTTCAAATGAGGATTTTTTAAATAAATGCCTGTTTCTTCCCGGAATTCTCGAATGCAAGAATCCCTTACGGATTCACCAGGCTCCATTTTTCCGCCCGGGGCCACCCACCATCCACGCCGCGGTTTTTGAAGCAACAATAATTGATCGTTTCTCAGCAAAACACAATTCGTGACTCGCTGCACAGTACTCACCTCAATATCTTAAACACTTCACTATGTAAAAAGAAATACGTAAGCAGTGCAAAATCAAGACTCTATCTCTCTTTTTAGTTCACTTAAGCGCAAAATAAATAATAAGTATTCTTTTCATTATACTATTTATCATATGCGGTCACAATGAATAGAAAAGCAATATTATTGGCAAAAAAAAAGTAAAGTTGCACTTGCAGATTGTTCGACAATCCCTTACCGAACGAAAGAAAAAAAAGAACACAGGCTTACTCACCTGTGCTTCAAAGAATATATTTTTAAAGGGGGTCAATTCTACTTTTATAATACCCCACCAATATTTCACAAATGTTACAGAAGAATTAAAACACGATTACTTTTTTGTGAATATTCCGTAAATATCTCAAAAATTGGACAAATATTGAAATATACACCAAAATTCTTTTCATTACTTCTTCGCTTTTAATTCCTCAATCAGTTCTTCGACATAATGCTGTGCGCTTTGGGCGGCAATACTGCCGTCTCCAGTAGCTGTCACAATTTGGCGAAGCGTTTTTTCACGGATATCCCCAGCCGCTAAAATTCCCGGCACCTTTGTTTCCATGCGATCATTCGTTTCGATATAGCCATTTTCGTTCGTAATGCCAAGGTTTGCAAACGGCTTCGATAGTGGCACCATTCCGATGTAGATAAAGACGCCATCAGCCTTGAATTCCTGCTCTTCGCCATTTTCCGTGGACACGAGGATAACACTGCCAACCTTGCCGTTTTCATCTTTAATTTCCTTTATCGTATGGTTCCAGATGAAGTCAATTTTCTCGTTGGCAAATGCACGGTCTTGAAGAATTTTCTGGGCCCGTAGCTCATCGCGGCGATGAATGATCGTTACCTTCGTCGCAAAGCGAGTCAAGTAAACACCCTCTTCCACAGCAGAATCTCCGCCCCCAATAACGACAAGCTCTTTGCCTTTAAAGAAAGCGCCGTCGCAAACGGCACAGTATGACACGCCGCGGCCGCCGAGTTCCTTTTCACCAGGAACTCCAATTTTCTTGTACTCTGCCCCTGTCGTAATAATGACAGCACGCGCATTGTATTGCTTCGAGCCTGCTACCACCGTTTTATAATCACCATGGTCAATAATTTCCTTAATATCGCCGTATGCATATTCCGCTCCAAATTTTTTCGCATGGTCGAACATCTTCGTCGATAGTTCAGGCCCTAAAATATGTTCATATCCAGGATAGTTTTCCACTTCCTCGGTGTTTGCCATTTGGCCGCCGGGAATTCCTCTTTCAAGCATCAATGTCGATAAATTCGCGCGTGACGTATAAACAGCCGCTGTCATTCCGGCAGGACCGGCACCGGCAATAATCACATCATAAATTTTTTCTTCTGACATTTGTTCCACTCCTAACTTTTGCAACAAGCCTCAAATAGTATTCTTTCCTATTACATCTATACTATAAAACAATGTTTTAGCCGTCCAAATATCTGCTCACTGCAGAAAGGAGTTCACCAATTTCACATACTTTCCGATCGTAGCGGATGAGATTCCGTAACGTTCAGCAGCTTCCTTTTGCGAAACTTTCTCTCCACGCAGCTTTGTCCAAACGTATTCAATCGCAGCAGCCCAAGCATTTTTATTCTGGAATGCCATTCCGCTCTTAATACTTTCCGCAAAAACGGAAAACCACATCAAAAACAAGCCCGCCTCAACCGTTCCGACCGGTTGATGGTAAGTATAAAGTATTTCCGCCGTTTCATGGATGTCAGCAATCGGCAGATT
The DNA here is from genome assembly GCA_030705745.1 of Bacillota bacterium. Taxonomy (GTDB): domain Bacteria; phylum Bacillota; class Bacilli; order Bacillales; family Cytobacillaceae; genus Neobacillus_A. The sequence continues at coordinate 6,665 of JAUZPT010000044.1, forward strand.
AGGCTTTCTCTGTCCTGTTTTCAAAAAGTGCAAATAATCGTGCTCAACCCTCGTGAATTTTTCATTCTCCCCAAATTGCTTGGAAGAAAGAATGCTCTCTTTCTTATCCGAAACAGAAATTAGAAACAGCGCAAATAAACGTTCTTCGAGATAGTCACTTTCTAGTTTTTGAAAAATCGAACCTAAGTGATCCTCAAATCCATGCATCGACGATTTTTCATCATTCCATGGTTCAAAGCCTTCTTTATCGGGATTAATTTCAAGTACTTTTTCCCACAGCCTGCGCGCAAAGGATTCTTGTCCAATATGGTATGACGCATATGAAAGCCAATAATAGAACGGGCCTTCCCCATCAAATCCACGTTTATAAAGCTTCTTTAACCATTGGTACGCCAACTCGTACTCACCTACAAGCGCGAAGGTTGCTCCCAATTTAAACTGATGCTCCGTCGTGATCGGGTTGATTTTTTTCAGCACAGAAACGAAATGGTCTACTGACTCAGTTTCTTTCCGGTAATGGGCAAACACGAGCAAATTGCACAGCGCATGCATATTTCCCTGATTACGCTCCAATACGTCCGCCAGTATTTCTTCCGCCCTTTCAGCCTCACCGAGGTAAAAATAAGCGAGAGCCAAATTATTGTAGGCGGACCAATATTCTGGATATTCGTCAATAACCGAATTCAACATCTCGATCGCCTTTTGAAAATAACCGGACTCCAATAAATCGCGAGCCTGCTCCTGCTTGGCAATCAGGTCGTCTTCTTCGTACATTTCGTCCTCAATATCGTCTGCCTCCAGCGTCAGCACATCAAGCAAATCCTCGGTATCCTCTGAAAAATCACCATCCGGATCAAGCTCCATGTATAATTTTGCATGATGAAAGGCATCTTTAAAAAAACCCATATGGGCATAATTATTCGCTAAAAAATAATGGCACTCCACCATCTCTTCATCCAATTCCTCAAGGATATGATGCAAAATACGGTTGGAGTTTTCATACTCACCAAGTTCAGTCCACACAATTGCAAGCTGGCAGGAAATCATCGGTTCTCCCGGTTCAAGCTGCAATGCCCGCTGCAAGTATTTTTTTGCTTTATGGAAATCACGGCGATGATACGCTTTTAACCCCTTCGCAAAATAATATTCCCCAGTTGGTATAAATGTAAGGAGTTTCCCCTTTTGTTTTCTTGCTTTAGAGTCTTTACTCATGAAGTCCTCCATAATCTATAATAACTAATGTATTATACCATATGTACATATTGTACGAGAAGGAATTGGGAGGTTGTTTTAAATGGAAAGGTTACATCTAGAACAACTATCACCTCTAATAAAATCAAAAAAAGCCACAGTGGCTTCAACTGTGGCGGGTACATTAACGGTTATGCCTCTCCTCGAGGACGTTGAGAACATCTTTGAATGGTAGCTTTTGCTCGACCAACAATACCATCAAGTGATACAGCAAATCGGCCGATTCCCATTTCAGCTCTTCACGATCGCGATTTTTTGCAGCAATGATCACTTCGGACGCTTCTTCGCCGACCTTTTTCAAAATCTTGTCGACGCCTTTTTCAAACAAATATGTCGTATATGCTCCCTCAGGACGCTGCTTTTCACGGTCAGCGATCAACGATTCAAGTTTTCCGAGTATTGCGCTTGCTTCATCGTCCTTCAAGGGGTCAACTGCCCCTCCAATTACCGTTTCTGTAAAACAACTTACCGTTCCTGTATGGCATGCAGGACCATTCGGATGAACGAGCACGAGGAGGGCGTCCTGATCGCAATCATATTTCATCTCTACAACTGTCTGTGTATTCCCACTCGTCGCTCCTTTATGCCAAAGCTCCTGGCGCGAACGGCTGTAGAACCACGTTTCACGCGTTTCCAGCGTTTTCGCAAGCGACTCCTCATTCATATAGGCTAGCGTTAGCACTTCCCTTGAATCTGCATCCTGGACAATAGCGGGTACAAGGCCCTTCTCATCAAATTTAATATTCATCTGACTGTCACTCCTTTTGTGCGCAGATAGCTTTTTACTTCCTGAACGGATGTTTCTTTATAGTGAAAAATCGACGCAGCGAGTGCGGCATCTGCTTTTCCTTGCAAAAAAGCATCTTCAAAATGGCCTGCATTTCCTGCTCCGCCAGACGCAATGACGGGAATGGTAACGGCTTCACTGACCGCCTTTGTCAGCCTCAGATCAAAACCGTTTTTTTCACCGTCGCTGTCCATGCTTGTCAATAAAATTTCCCCTGCACCAAGTTCAGTTGCCTTCATAGCCCAGTCAACAACTTTTTTGTCCGTCGGTTTTCGGCCGCCGTGGGTAAATACTCTCCACGTTCCCCATTCTTCATCATACTTCGCGTCGATTGCGACTACGATGCATTGTGCGCCAAAAAAGCTCGACCCTTGGTTGATTAATTCCGGATTCATTACGGCCGCAGTATTGAGGGAAACCTTATCCGCACCGGCACGCAGGATTACCTTCATATCTTCAAGAGAATTAATTCCTCCCCCGACTGTAAAGGGAATCGCGAGCTCAGACGCAACGGCTTTTACGACCTCGACCATCGTTTTTCTGCCTTCATTTGATGCAGATATATCAAGAAAAACAAGCTCGTCAGCACCCTGCTCATCGTAAAACCGGGCCAACTCAACGGGATCGCCTGCATCCCGAAGCTGTACAAACTGTATTCCCTTCACAACCCGCCCTTCTTTAACATCAAGGCAGGGAATAATACGTTTTGTCAGCAAGACTCGCTCACCTCCGCCAATGCTTCGGGGAAAGAAAACCGGTTTTCATAAAGCGCTTTTCCAACGATTGCGCCGCTTACTCCCTTCGATGCTGCCTGCTTCAATTGCTTCAGATCATTGAGTGAGCTGACCCCGCCTGATGCAATCACCTGTTTTCCGGTTGCTTCAGCCATTTCCACCACCGCCGCGATGTTCGGCCCTGCAAGGGTTCCATCCGTGGCAATATCCGTAAAAATAAACGTCTCTGCACCTGCTGCCGCAAAGCGTTTACCTAGTTCAACCGCCTTCACTTCAGATGTATCGAGCCAGCCGTGCGTTGCGACATTTCCGTTTTTCGCATCAATTCCAACTGCAATTTTCTCTCCGTATTTCTCGATCATTTTGATTGCAAACTCGGGATTAGAAACAGCGATGCTTCCGATGATGACCCGGTCAATTCCATGATCCAAATAATGTAGAATATCTTCTTCGGTGCGGATTCCGCCGCCAATCTGAATTTTCACGTTCAGTTCCTTTGCGGCTTGAAGTACAAAGCGATCATTCACTCTTTTGCCATCCTTCGCTCCATCAAGGTCGACCATATGAATCCATTCCGCACCTTCAGAGGCAAACTTCCGCGCCATATCAAACGGTGAATCTCCGTAAACCGTTTCTTTGTCATATTCTCCCTGGAGAAGGCGGACACAGTTTCCTCCTCTCATATCGATTGCGGGATATAGTGTTAAACTCATTGAACGGTCTTCCTTTCTTCCGCCAGCTGCAAGAAATTATTCAATAGCTCCATTCCAAGCCGGCTGCTTTTTTCAGGGTGAAACTGCATGCCATATATGTTTTCTTTTCCGACCACAGCTGAGACAGCTGTATTGTAAGTAGATTGGGCAATTAAGACGTCCGATTCCGCACCATCGACATAGTAGGAATGAACAAAATACACATAATCCTCTTCTACATTTTTTAATAGAGGAGACGGTTTAACAAATTCCAGCCTGTTCCAGCCCATATGAGGAACTTTATAGCTGATGCCATCGCCCGTTTTTCCGCTAAAACGCCTCACTTTACCTGGCAATAACGCCAAGCCATTCGTTGTCCCGTTTTCATCACTTTCTTCAAAAAGAAGCTGCATCCCAAGGCAAATGCCAAGCAACGGTTTGCCTGATTCCGCAAACTCGCTGATCATATCGGAGAGTCCATCTGCCTTCAGTTGCTTCATCGCGTCACGGAACGAACCGACACCCGGAAGGATGAGTGCATCTGCTTCGAGCAGTTCTTTTTTTTGCCCAGAAACAAAATAATTCGCTCCTAATCTCTCAAGTGCCTTGCTGACGCTGAACAAGTTTCCCATGCCATAATCGACGATTCCGATCATTAAAAACAACCCTTTCATCCTTGAAACGTGATTTAATCGCCAGGTACTATCGCACCTTCCTTATTGAAGGGAATATGCCGATTTACCTGGTGAAAATTTTTAAAGCATCCCTTTTGTCGACGGTACACCCTTGATGCGCGGATCAATCGTCGTCGCTTCATCCAGCGCACGTCCAAGCGCTTTAAAAACCGCTTCAATCATATGATGCGTATTTTTGCCGTAAGGAACGATGACATGAAGATTCATTCGGGCTTCAAGCGCAAGCTTCCACAAAAATTCATGCACAAGCTCGGTATCGAATGTCCCTACCTTTTGCGCAGGGAATTCGGCACGCATTTCGAGATGAGGGCGGTTGCTTAAATCAACAACGACCTGGGCGAGCGCTTCGTCCATGGGCACAAACGCATTGCCATAGCGCTTAATCCCTTTTTTATCGCCAAGTGCCTCGCGCAGTGCCTGTCCAAGGCAAATGCCGATGTCCTCCGTTGTGTGGTGATCATCCACCTCTGTATCACCGTTCGCATCTACCGTTAAATTGAATTGCCCATGCTTCGTGAACAAATCGAGCATATGCGTCATGAACGGCACTCCTGTTTGGATATTCGACTGTCCTTCACCGTCAATCGATAGCTGCAACTTAATATTTGTTTCATTCGTTTTACGCTCCACACTTGCCGTTCGTTCCATCATCGTTGCCTCCTGTTCGTTTTTTTTGAAAAAGCTTTGATTGTTGGTACTGAGTTTAGTTATAAAACGATGTATCATCTGTATTCTTCTCATCAAAACTTATCCGTGATTTTTAAGTTTTATCCGTGAAAATTCGGTTTTACCCGTGAATTTTCGAGTTTATCCGTAAAAATTTCATTTTATCCGCAATTAGACATTTTATGAAAAAAAGCGATATACTAGCACCTAAAAACAAATTTAATTTAAAACAACAATACTCGTTAACAGTGCGCTTTTGAAAAAATAATTTTGTGATTATTTACTTTCAAGTTATTTTAATCGCGCTTCCACGGCACGGGCATGGGCTTCAAGACCCTCCATCCGCGCAAATTGGGCAATTTTCGCACCGTTGTCACGCATTGCTTTTTCGCTGTATGCAATAATACTCGATTTTTTTTGAAAATCATCGACATTTAATGGGCTCGAAAAACGTGCGGTGCCATTTGTCGGGAGCACATGGTTCGGGCCGGCAAAATAATCGCCCACCGGCTCCGAGCTATAGCGTCCGATAAATATTGCTCCAGCGTGGCGGATTTTTCCGATCATAGCCATCGCATCCTCAGCGATAATTTCGAGATGCTCTGGCGCGAGGCTGTTCACCGCTTCAATCGCCTGCTCCATGCTTTCAGCCACATAAATCGCTCCGTAATCGCGAATGGAAGCAGAGGCAATGTCTTTTCTCGGCAAAGACTCAAGCTGTTTTTCCACCTCAACTGACACCTGCTGCGCCAGTGATGCTGAAGTGGTCACAAGAATGCTGCAGGCGCGCGCATCATGCTCGGCCTGCGACAGCAAATCAGCTGCCACTTCATTTGCTAATGCCGTTCCGTCCGCCAAAATGGCGATCTCGCTAGGTCCGGCAATCATATCGATATCAACATCGCCGTACACTTCCCGCTTGGCAAGTGCGACAAAAATATTTCCGGGACCGGTGATTTTATCGACGGAAGCAATCGTTTCCGTTCCGTACGCAAGCGCGGCAATCGCCTGCGCTCCGCCCATTTTGTAAATTTCCTTCACGCCCGCTTCCCTTGCGGCGACAAGCACGACTGCAGGAAGCTTCCCTTCTTCATTCGGAGGCGACACCATGACAATTCGCTTGACTCCCGCCACTTTCGCCGGAATCACATTCATCAGCACCGAAGAAGGATAAGCAGCCGTCCCGCCAGGCACATAAATGCCCACTTTTTCTATAGGGATGCAGCTTTGCCCCAGCATAGCGCCATGTTCACGATAGGTCAGCCAGGATTTGGGCAGCTGTTCTTGATGAAAGGATTTTAC
>JAUZPT010000440.1 GCA_030705745.1 Bacillota bacterium
AGGAATCTATTTTCAGAAAAATAAATTACCTGGCCTTCAATCGGAAAATATGTCCGCTCCAGCTGTTCATGGTATATTGGGGAGCTAATTGCCACATCGTGATGAGTTTCCTCACCTAAATTTTCGATTTCAACCCATTTTTGGATAATTCCGTCACCATACAGGCGAACCATTTGGGTTAAATGCAACCCTTTCTTTTCTTCTGAAATTAATCTAATTTTAAGCAAGATTGAAGAATCATCAACTTCCCATGTTACAGCTTCAGGCTTTTTCTTCGTAAATTCATTCGTATATGGTTTTCCAAGCTTAGAAGGGAAGAGAGCAAGGTGTTGCTTCCATCGGTTGTTTTTCGCAGCGGTAATCAGCAAATCTCTTTTACGAATATTTACTTGACATAGGCCATTAAAAATCTGCCAGTAATCCTTCGAATCACTACCGAATTTTTCACCCAATCCTTTAAAGGGCACAGTGATTTCTTGATGGAATTTCAGTTCTGTTCCATCAGCTTTTTTGGCTGCTATTTTGACGACTGGATTGTAAAAACCATGTTGTTTGACCACAAGTGGGACCGAAACGGTGTCTCTTCCGCCAGCCGGAACGGTAATCTTGAATTCACTGCTTTCTAGGGAAACGTGCTCCCTTTCAGGGAAAGTAATCATAAAATCAGTTTCTTCTTTAAGATTGTTTTTCACTTCGAGATTGATGGATGTCTCTTTATTTAAGAAACATAAATTCCCGGAATAGGAGGCTTCGATTTTTGCAGGCTGAACAGGGAAAACTCCCAGCTTCAACTTACATTCCTCGCCATTGACCCACACCTTCACAGATACGCCTGGATGTGTTCTCCAAGCACTAGGTTCGTCACCAGGGGTTACAGTTACCTTTTGTGAAATGATCGCTTCAGCTTCGACCATCATTTCTTCATCAAAGTTGTACGCTACTCGTCCTTGGCCAGAACCGATGGCTTTAAAGGAGGTGGGAGTGCTAGTTTTATTGACGAATTTAATTTGGAATTCCTGCTCAACCTGTTCGATGATTTCATGTTCAGGGAGCTGGATTTGCAGAAGAAATTCATCCGTTTCAATCAGACTGATGCCGCGCCCTGTTCGTTCAATTTGAACGCGCGCAAAAGTGTTGTCGTTTTTCCAGCTGTATTCATAAAAAGTAAAACCATATTCCTTTGCACCATCCGGTTTTACTTCAATATGTCTTACACTTGTATCGTACCAATCTAGCTCGGTGAATGTCTTATTCAACAATGGTGTGTTAAGCACCTGAGGAATAAAATTCATCAAATGGGTTACATCATCTCGTTCTTCCCAGAAGAAACCACATTTTTTATAAAGTGGCACCGCTTTGGTATTTCCAGGCCAAGTATATAAGTCAAGGCGTGGCCATCCAAGCTCAATCGTTTTTTCTAGTGCCCTTAACAATAGCTTTTTGCCTATTTTCTGGCCGTGATAATCTGGGCGGACATTGAGAAGGGGGATGTATAAGGAATCCGTATCTTCCTTGTACTCAGATAGTCCGCAGTAACCGACGATTTCCTCACCGTCCACGGCGAGATAGAGCTCGATATTATCGGAATTGGCTTCTTTTTTCTTTACCTGTTCTTCGGTCATTACACGCGTATCGCCGCCCCAGCTGTCGCGGCTTAAATTCCACATCTTTGCAATTCCTTTGGCCAATCCTTCATGGTATTGGACAATTTGAATCGTTTCTTTTACAATCATTTTTTTATCTCCTTTAACTAAGTATCATCTGTCCTATTTTCATAAGTGATTTGATTCTTTGCCTTGCCCATACGCCTCATCCTCCTTTTCAGATTAGGAATGTTTTTCCATTCCATATTTAATCGTAAAGGGAGAGGGAAGTTTTGTAAAGAAAATTAGGAATATTAGAATTTTTATTAATTAGAAAATATAATTGTGAAAAATCAGTTGATGTTTGTCACCTTGAATAATTTTCATTCGACAATTAATACTAAGGAAGAAAATGAAGGGAGGAATGTAAGTGGCCAAAAAAACGAAGAAAAATGATCCACAGCAAAAAAACAAAAAGGGATTTGACTCAGCCGTATTAAATCAAGAATTCTCAAATGAAATCGGTTCTGCTGCGACTAATAAAATCCATAAAGAAAAAGCGAAAAAGGAAAAAGCCTCAAAAAATAATGGTGAGTACAAAGGATAAAGCTTCTCCAATGCTACAGTTTCCATCTATATAATGAAAAAAGAAATGCCCTCATGGCAATGGGGGCATTTCCTATGGAGGATCAGGTGAGGAGAATCAGGTGACAGGCACCATCCAATTAATTGGATGGTGCCTGTCACCTGATTTGTTCAGTTTTTTTATTTATTCTCCAAATTAAATATTCTGTTTGTAGTTGTGAAAAAATTGTACCTCCAATCATGTTAGCAAGCCATACTCTTTTATGACTTTTATGCATCGTTTTTATTCCGATAATTATGGCAATTCCTGTGGATAATAACGTTACAATGGGGGCTAAGTATAATTTTTTAAAGTTCATTTTTATCACTCATTTCTTTATAATACTCCCTTAAATTTTCTTTAACAGGCACTTTAAATACGTAAACAAAGCAAACAGTTGAAGCTACTGACATAAACCA
>JAUZPT010000441.1 GCA_030705745.1 Bacillota bacterium
TCGGAATTCAATTACCTGAACTCACGAAAGAGTGGAAAGAATATAGCGAACAAGATCAGCACAATATTCTATTTAAGTGGGAGCAAATCCGCGGCTCTATACCTGACCGAATTTCCGAGCTGGAGGGGATTATTAATCAAAAACAGGCCGAGCTATCGAACGAAAGCAATTTCCCTCGCTCATGCATACTTAATTCTGAAATCGCCGAATTAGCTTCGATTATCAATGATTTATGGCTTTGGTACAGAGCGAATCAAAACCTTTCAGAAAAAATTCATCAATAAAAAAACTCGGTATGACCGAGTTTTTTTATTTTTATAGATTTTTCTTCAATTCTGTGGTGATATGGCCGATTTCTGGAAGAATAAGCCGATTCATGGCAAGCTTCACTGCCCCGCTTGAACCTGGCGTGGAAAAAATCGCTTTATTTTTAAGCACTCCTGCTATCGCTCTTGAAAGAATCGCCGCAGATCCGATATCCTCCTGATAGCTTAACATCCTAAAGATTTCACCAAACCCGACCATTTCTTTTTCAAGCAGCCCCTTGACGGCCTCGATCGTTACATCCCGTTTAGCAATCCCTGTTCCACCATTCGTCAGGATGACATCAATTTCAGTCCTAGCACAGGCTTTTTCAATCTCCTCCTGAATTTCTTTGGATGAATCCTTCACAATCACATAATCGCTTACGGTATGTCCCGCATGTTCAAGCAGTTCAATCATCAGCCTTCCGCTTTTATCGGTTTCTTCATTCCTCGTATCACTAACCGTAATGACCTTACAGCAGACCGTTTTCTCTGCTTGTTTTTTATGCTCAAGCAAGCTCATGATTCCTTCTCCTCTCTGTCCATTAAATAGCGGAGTTGATAATATTTATGGGCGAATTCAGTCACTTTTCTTGTCAACTGATAATTTGAAGCTGCTCCAACTGCCATGCTGACTAGCGGGATTCCCTGAATCATTTTTTTCCGGAAGATGGCAATGACCATTGCTTTCAGAATTTGTTGAATGGGCTGATTGAGCCACGAAATATCGGTCAATTCCTCACTCCCTTCATAAAAATAACGTTCACCCTTTTTACCGAGATGATCGAAAAGCGTTTTCCAACCCTGTCCTTGTAATCGGGAGGGGAGGGTAGCAGTATGGAATACTTTTAATGATGTCATCATTTCAAAGGGTGTATTTACTTCAACCCCATATGTCATCGCAACCAATTGGACCACCCTCAAATTTATGACAGCCATTGCGGGGATATCGGCTCCCAATAAAAGAGCTCCCCCCGTTCCGGAAATGCCACCCTGGGCAAAAGAGTATAATCGATGCCTGGAAATTTGCTGCTGAGCGATATATTGAAGCTGATCGATCTCAAGATTTTTCAGGTCAGCCACTTGATTGATATCGTTTCTAAAAATCCTGCCGCTGGCAAGAATGCGCTCCTTTGCATCCAATTGAAGCTGTGATCCTTGAACAAGGGCATGCAAATGAAATAGCCAGCCATCCACCACGGAAAAAAACTGTGTTTGAACATTTTCTGGCAATAGTGAAAATGCACTCTCGAGGTATTTTTCGTATGTAAGTTCTAGATCATTTGCTTCATAACTCATCAGCCTGTGTTCCCACTCTTTTATTTCATCCAGAATTTTATTTTCCCTGTTTGTTAAAGGCATGGTTGTACCCTCCTGTCCGCTTCGTCACATTTTCTTTAAGTATAGCAAATCATTACTAAGAATAAAAAACAAGGTCTCCCTAAAAAAGTAAAAAAGGCAAAAATCCATTTCTGGATTTTTGCCTTTTTGCTGTATTAATGAGTGTCCGTAAGGCGCACAACATCACGTGCAATCATAACTTCTTCATTTGTTGGAATGATAATTACTTTTACTGGTGAATGTGGATAATTGACGAACGCGTCCTCGCCTCTAACTTTATTAAGTGCTGGATCCCAATATACGCCCATAAACTCCAGGCCTCTCAACACATTTTCACGAATGACATCACTGTTTTCTCCAATTCCCGCTGTGAAAATGATTGCATCGACGCCATTCATGCGTGATGCATAAGAACCAATATATTTATGAATGCGGTTGGCAAATACATCAAGAGCCAACTGTGCTCGGTTATTTCCTTCTTTCGCCTGAACTTCGATATCCCTCAAGTCACTTGAAAATCCAGAAACACCCAGCATCCCGCTCTTTTTGTTCAGGACATCAAGCACTTCTTCTGCTGATAGATTTGTTTTTTCCATGATAAATGGAATAAGAGCAGGATCAATATTCCCCGAGCGTGTTCCCATCGTAACACCTGCAAGCGGTGTAAAGCCCATGGAAGTATCAAGCGATTTTCCAGCTTCAATTGCGGCAATACTTGCACCGTTTCCTAAATGGCAGGAAATCAAGCGCAGCTGCTCAAGAGGGCGGCCCAACAGATCGGCTGCACGCTCCGAAACATATTTATGCGATGTTCCATGAAAGCCGTACTTTCGGATACCGTATTTTTCGTAGTACTCGTAGGGGATGGCGTAGAGGTAGACGTACTTGGGCATGGTCTGGTGGAAGGCGGTATCGAAGACCGCCACCTGCGGCACGTGGGGGCAGAGCTTCTGGCACGCCTCGATGCCCATGAGGTTCA
>JAUZPT010000442.1 GCA_030705745.1 Bacillota bacterium
ACTTCATTCGTTTTCGTTCCTTTAATCGCTTCTGCATTTGCCGTTTCCACTTGTGCTGTGATTTGCTTGACGACATTTTGAACTTCCGATTGAATGTTTTTGATTAATTCGGAAATTCCTTGCACTGCTTTCGCACTTTCGTCTGCAAGTTTGCGCACTTCCTCAGCTACTACAGCAAATCCCTTCCCATGGTCTCCTGCACGAGCAGCTTCAATTGAAGCATTCAAAGCCAGCAAGTTAGTTTGGGCCGCGATATCACCGACAAGCTGAATGATTTGTTCGACCTTCGTCGCATTTTCTTCAAGATGCTTAACGGTTGTCAGCGATTCCCGATTATCGTGGGCCAAAAGTTCGATTCCTGATACAAGGGAAGCTATAGCTTCTTTAGACACTTGAAGCTCCGTGATCATTTCTTTCGATACCGTTTCCGCTGAGCTTGCTTTTTGCTGAACCTCTTCTGCGATATGTATTACATCTTCTACCGATTCCACAGTCGTTTGAATCGATGACGCCGAATTATCGGCTCCAATCGAAATTTCCCTGATCGTTCCCGAAATGCTTTCAGCCTGGCGAGCAGCATTTGCCGAGCGCTCAGAAATAGCGATGACTTTCTCATTTGTTTCGTGGAAATTATCATCAATTTTCAATACCATTTCTCTTAAACTGGCCAGCATATGATTAAATGCCATACCCAAAGATTTAATTTCATCATCTGCTTTCTGCAGTTCTACGTCTTCGCTAATATCCCCGTTCGCTGCCTTTAACGCAATTTTCTCCAGCTTTTTAAGCGGCTTTACGATCATACCTGCTGCAAAAAATGCAAGAATGCCTGACCAAACAATTCCGAGAACTAAGGTACAAACCGTGAATAAAGATTGGTGGATGTAATTTTGGACATACGGATAAACGACATAGATGAAAAGCGCACTTGTTGTATACGTAATGATGGCAAGAATGGTCGTAAAGAAAACCATCTTCTTCCTTAAACCGAATTTGTACTTCTTTTTCTCCTCCATTTTGGTCCCCCCGGTACTATTTCTTCTCTTTATTTAATCTTGTTACGGCAGCATCAATGAATCTTTCAAGCTCTCGGAAGGTGATCCGATACACTTCCACATTTCCTCCAAAAGGATCGGAAACATCGAGATTCCCTGATTCTCCCGCAAATTCTTTCAACCTATATGTTTTATCGGCAGAATGAGGGAAACTGTTAATAACGGATTCTTTATGAGCGTCTGTCATTGTAAAAATATGCGTCGCCCAATTGACAAGCTCCTCTGACAGCATGCTTGAACGATGCGTGTGCTGTATATTGTTTTCCTGCCACACTTGCTCCGCATTCATGGAAGCAGTTCCTCCGTCTACGGCAAATACGCCTGCAGACTTCACTTCAATTTCGCCAAGATTTTTATTTTTTAAAATCGCTTCCGCCATTGGACTGCGACATGTATTCCCTGTACATACAAACAAAATGCGCTGCATTGTGCCTGCCTCCTTTTCTTACATTATAAGACAAATTTCGCGAATTCCAACACTGCTTTTAAAATTTCACACTTTTAATGGTAAAACTTCCATGTAGTGGAGAAGAATTTATTCTTTTTATGTTTGTGAAAAATCAAAAAGACACCCGTAAAGATGCCTTCGTTTTGTTTTTTTGAATTTGGGAACTTCAATTTTATTTATTTTTCAAATGGGCAGAAGCAGTTTTAATCCGAAGGCAAGAAGGATGCTTCCGCCAAGCGCCTCACTATAAGAGCCAAGCAATCCCTGCACTTTTCTTCCAACAAGCAGTCCAGCCCATGTTAACACCGTTGCCACAATGCCAAAGCAGAGGATAGTCATGACAGTCCTCGCTCCATAGATGCCAAGTGTCAGTCCGACAGACATACTGTCAAGGCTGACGCTGAGAGCAAAAATGAGCAAACCAAAGCCAACAGGAGTAATCACGGTGCCTTTTTCTTTTTTCAAGCTTGACCATATCAATTGAATTCCAAGAAAAATGAGCAGCAAGCCACCGATGTATGTAGCAATCAGTCCAAATTTTTCTGAAATAAACTTGCCGATGATCATTCCAACCAATGGCATCCAAACGTGAAATATTCCGATGGTAATGCCTATATTAAAAATTCGCCTAAGTCGTAGTTTATACATTCCCATCCCCAGGCCCACGGAAAATGCATCCATACCTAATGCGAACGCCATTAATAATAGCGTCAACAATTCCCCAAGTACTGCTGACATTCCTTTATCGCCCCCTTGGACTTGCTAATTCAGCATATGCCCGTCCGGGACAATTTAGAATTTAAAAAAAGGGAAAGCATTTCCAAAGGCTATGCTTTCCTTCTGTTATACAAAGGTTATTTCAATTTCATCCGTTTCCCTTTTCACTAATTACTTTGTTTCCAGCGACATTTCTTTCAACCATCGCCTTATTCCCATGGCTTGACTATTCATCGATAACTTTATTTCCGGCAGCTTTAAGCAAGCGGTTCATAATCGCATGGCCAACGCCTTCAGCCTCGAACATCTCACTGAAAATTATGTCCACCTTTTGATCATTAAATGACCTGAGTGTATCGTATAAAGAGCTTGCCACCGTTTCCAGCTGATTCCGTTTTCCG
>JAUZPT010000443.1 GCA_030705745.1 Bacillota bacterium
CGACATCAAAGGATTGTTTTTGGTAGTTTTCCTGTGCAAATTCAAACCCCTCAAAGAACATACGCCATCCAGGCTCAACAGATTGCGGGTCAATCCGGTATTGTTCATAAAGTTGCTCAATTATGGAAGGGTCTGTCGTATTTAAAAAATTTAAAGAATCCATTATGAGGTATTTGGTGGGTATGGACAAATATAGCAATCCTTTAGTTCATTTTTCAGGTAAACAATCTTGCATTGATTATGTTTTCTATTAAACTTGTTGTGAAAACTTCAATAATTTCAGTTATTTTTGACTGTCAACTTTTTAATTTTAGCCAATTAAACTTATGACACCTTCGAACCATGACATAATCAAGGTTATGTCCGTTAACATTTCAAGTGAAAAAGGGACAATCAAGACCCCGGTATCTTCAATAACCCTCACTCCTTTGGGAATTGATGGAGATGCTCATGCCGGAAAATGGCACAGACAAGTAAGCATGCTTGGTGTAGAAAGCCTTGAAAAGTTTGAACAACAGACCGGGCAAAAAATGACCTGTGGTGAATTTGCCGAAAACATTACGACCTCAGGGATGAATTTGTATGAAGCCAATCCATTGGACAGATTTATCATTGGAAGAGCAGAACTTGAAATAACCCAGATAGGAAAAGATTGTCATGGCAGCAATTGCGCCATTTTCAAGGAGGTGGGGGATTGTATCATGCCTAAAGAAGGTGTTTTTTGCAGAGTTATCCAAAATGGATCAGTAAAAGCCGGAGACGAAATTATTTTCCATCCAAGGGTCATAACAGCTAAAGTCATCACCATGAGCGATCGCGCTTCTGCGGGTATCTATACCGACCGAAGCGGCCCACTGGTAATAGAAATGCTTGAAAAATATTTTTCGTCCATTTCCTACCCTGTTAAAATAGAACACAGCATTATTGGAGACGACAAAGATTATTTACATAATCTGCTTCTCAAATGCAGAGACCAGAAAGTTGACGTTGTGATTACAACCGGCGGTACGGGGATAAGTCCAAGGGATATAACACCCGATACGGTAAAAACACTTCTCGACAAGGAGATTCCGGGAATAATGGAGTCAATCAGAGTCAAATTTGGCCAACAAAAATATGCTGCTTTACTCAGCCGGAGTATTGCAGGAGTAATGGGACATTCCCTGGTTTTCACTCTTCCGGGAAGTGTCCAGGCTGTAGGCGAATACCTTGGAGAGATTACAAGGGGATTGAAACACATGATATACATGATAAATCAAATAGACACTCACCAATCTTAATCAACATAAAATAAAATTACAATGCTCTTGGAAAGAAATCTTGCACTCGAATTACTCAATCAACATGTTAAAAATGAAAAAATGATTGCACACTGTCTGGCTTCGGAAGCCGTGATGCGTGCTTTGGCCCATCGTCTTGGAAAAGACGAAGCTAAATGGGGATTGGCCGGCCTGCTCCACGATGTAGATGTTGAAGATGTCAACGGCGATCCACTTGTTCATGGAATAGCCGGTGCTGACATGTTAAAGGAGATGGGGATAGACCACGAAGTTACCGATGCAATCAAAATGCACAATGAAGCTGCAACAGGACTTGAACGTACTACCGAATTTCAGCATGCACTGGCTGCCGGAGAAACAATAACCGGATTAATCACAGCCACAACCCTGGTATATCCCGATAAAAAAATCGCTTCAATCAAGACCAAATCCGTCGTCAAACGAATGAAAGAAAAAGCATTTGCAGCATCAGTCAATAGAGATGCTATCCTTGAATGCGAACTCATCGGAATTCCGCTTAATGACTTTGCAGAATTGTCCATAGCCGCAATGAGAGAAATTGCAGATGAAATAGGCCTGTAAATGTAACATTTTGCCAGGGCTTTGCGTCAAAGAATGATACAATCAAAATCGATTAAATATGAAACGCGCATGTTTGAAAGCACAAATATTGTGAAAATCTTTCATGCGAGTTCCATACGACTTGTTTATTAAAATACGACCTATTTATTAAAATTATAATCGTATGAAAAAGGTATCATTAGTAATTTGCGCACTGCTTGTTTGTGCCTCAATCGTCGGAGCAACCGCACAAAAAAATGTAACAACAACCCGCCAGGTTGCAGATTTCAATGCCGTTTCCATCAGTGGAGGCATTGATCTTTACATTGCGCAGGGATCGGTTCAAAGTGTAAGAGTCGAAGCTGACGATGACATTCAAAAGAATATCATCACTGAAGTCCGCAACGGAACACTCGAGATTTATTACAGTTCAGATCTCAGATTCAAATGGAACAAAAAGATGAGAGTGTATATTACGGTTCCCTCCCTTACCGGGTTAAATGCCAGCGGAGGTTCTGATATGTACAGCCAGGGTGTCTGGAAAATCAATAATCTTAAATTGGTGGCTACGGGTGGCAGCGATGTAAAATTCGAGGTCTATGGAACGATGCTTGATTGTGTTACAACAGGAGGCTCTGATTTGACCTTAAAGGGTAAGGTATCCGTCTTAAAAGTCGATGCTTCCGGAGGCAGTGACATGGATTCCAATGAATTACAAGCCGATAAAGTCAACGTAACTGCTTCTGGCGGTTCAGACCTTACTTTGAGAGTCAGCACCGA
>JAUZPT010000444.1 GCA_030705745.1 Bacillota bacterium
ATGTGGGACTATAAATCTACGGAAGAGGCACTGCACGATGTGTTAAGGCTTTCTAAAGGAATGACCTATAAATGCGGTGTTTCAGGTGTGACTCATGGCGGTGGGAAAGCTGTCATCATCGGCGATCCTAAATCAGAGAAATCTGATGAGCTATTCCAAGCGTTTGGTACCTTTATTGAAACCTTGAAAGGACGCTTTTATACAGGAACGGATGTCGGAACAGTGGGCATGGATTTTGTTTCAGCTGCCAAGCAAACATCCTATCTTGTCGGCCTTCCGGAAGAGTACGGTGGTAGTGGAAACTCCGCTGTCATCACTGCATTCGGAGTGTGGAGGGCGATTAAAGCGACTGCAAAGGAAGCATTCGGATCGGATTCACTTGAAGGGCTAAAGATTGCAGTTCAGGGCCTCGGTAAAGTCGGGCAGTTCCTTGTTGGTCACTTGCATGGTGAGGGAGCAAGGCTCATTGTTACTGACATCTCTACGGAAAATGTCGCAAATGTCCTGGATCAATTTCCTGATATCGTGGCTGTAAATCCAAAGGAGATATTCAGTGTTGACTGTGATATTTTCTCGCCGAACGCGCTGGGTGCAGTCATTAGTGATATCACGATTCCACAATTAAAGTGCCGGGCAATTGCTGGCGCTGCAAATAATGTCCTTGCGGAAGAACGTCACGGCGACATGCTTCATGAAAAAGGAATATTGTATGCACCTGATTATGTTGCGAATGCCGGTGGATTGATCCAAGTAGCTGATGAGCTGAAAATTTACAATAAGGACAGAGCATTTAAAAATGCGAGCATGATTTACACGATTCTTGGCCAAATCTTTAAAATTTCAAAAGAAAAGAACATCCCGACTTATAAGGCTGCGAATATATTAGTAGAAGAGAAAATTGAAAAAATTGGACGGATAAAAACTAAATTTACCGGAAGATAAACAATTCCCACTCCGGCAGCCAGGCTAGCTGCGTTGCCGGATAAAATCTGCAGTAATTTACCTGTATTCATAGTGCAAAGGTTTTAGGAGGTGTTACATGAGATACAAAAATTTTTCAGATGTAATTGAAGAGGCACGTAAAAGAAAACCCATTAAAATGAGCGTAGCCGCCGCCCACGATTTAGCTGTACTTGAAGCTGTAAAGGTTGCTGTTGACCTTGGTATCGTCGAACCAATTTTTGTCGGTGATGCTCAGCAAATCGCTCAGTTAGCAGGATTAATGGGATTTTCTATTGATAAATTTGAAATCTTTCATGCTCAGAGTGACGAAGAGGCAGCTTTTATTGCGGCAAAGCTTGCGAGTGAAAACTGTGCACATGCCATCATGAAGGGTCTTGTTAACAGCACTCCGTTTCTGAAAGCTGTGTTGAAAAAAGAGCTAAATCTTAAGACAGGGAGAATTTTCAGTCACATTTCTGCCTTCGAAATTCCAGGAAAGGACGCCCTTCTTTTTATGACAGACGGAGGCATTAATATTGCACCATCATTTGAGCAGAAAAAGCAGATTGTACTCAACTCACTTGATTTTCTTGGCTTGATCGGTATGAAAAATCCACTAACTGCAATTCTTGCGGCCAATGAACTCGTCTTGGATATGATGCCGGTAACATGTGAAGCAAGCAAATTAGTTTCAGAATTGAAGGTGGAGTACGAAAGGTCCCTTTTAATCGAGGGACCGCTACCGCTTGATTTAGCGATCAGCAAAGACTCCCTTCTTCATAAGGGCATTAAAAGCGATCTTGATGGCAATGCTGAACTGCTTGTTGTTCCTACAATCGAAGCAGGCAATATTTTCGGGAAAGCGATAACCTATTATGCTCACGGAACGATGGCAGGCATCGTGCTCGGAGCTAGGGTGCCACTCGTCCTCAATTCACGTTCGGACTCTTCAAAAGCGAAGCTTGCATCCATCGCACTGGCAGTTGTGGCAGCATCGAGTGCGACTATTAAAGTTTAGATCTATGGAAAAATGGATTGGAAAATCGGCTGGATATGAATGGGAGGGGGAGAGTAATGCTTAAACATATTCTTGCGATCAACCCGGGCTCAACTTCTACAAAGTTCGCAGTCTATCAGAATGACAAGCTGCAATTTACAGAAACGATCCGGCACAATGATACAGAAATCATGAAATATCGAACGATCGCTGACCAGCTCCCTTTCAGGCTCGAAACGATTCTTGCATGCTTGAAAGAGCGTGGTTTTGACCTTGGGCAACTTGACGGTGTGGCAGGCAGAGGCGGGCTGCTAAAGCCAGTGGAGAGCGGAACATATATTATCGGGAGAGAATTGCTTGAAGATGCACGCTCCTGCAAGTACGGGGAGCACGCGTCGAACCTCGGGGCGATTCTTGCATTTGAAATCGCATCTTACAACGGAATTCCTGCTTTTATAGTCGATCCTGTCGGAGTCGATGAGTTTATTGAAGAATCGAGACTTTCTGGTCTATCAGGGCTTGAGCGAAAAAGCCAAGTACATGCCTTGAACATTAAAGCTGTATCTAGAAAAATTGCTTATATGCTAGGAATAAAGCTAGAAGATGCGAATTTTGTCGTCGCCCATCTCGGCGGAGGAATTTCGATAGCCGCACAACAGAAAGGTAAAATAATCG
>JAUZPT010000445.1 GCA_030705745.1 Bacillota bacterium
GCTCCCACTTCATCCGCGATTTCCCTGAATTTTTTAAAATCAATTTCACGAGGATACGCACTTGCGCCCGCAACAATCAGCTTCGGTTTATGTTGGCGTGCTTTCTCTAATACATCGTCATAATTGATGAGATGAGTCGTTTAGTCGACACCGTAAAAAACGAAATTGTACTTCACGCCGCTGAAGTTTACGGCGCTTCCGTGCGTTAAATGGCCGCCGTGCGACAAATTCATGCCGAGAACCGTATCTCCTGTCTGCAGAACGGTAAAATAAACCGCCATGTTTGCCTGTGCGCCCGAATGCGGCTGAACATTCGCATGCTGTGCACCAAATAATTCCTTCGCACGGTCGCGAGCGATATCTTCAGCGATATCGACATATTCACAGCCGCCGTAATAGCGCTTGCCTGGATAACCTTCTGCATATTTGTTCGTCAAAACTGAACCTTGAGCTTCCATGACCGCTTCACTAACGAAGTTTTCAGAGGCTATTAATTCAATTTTCGTCCGCTGGCGAGTCAATTCTTTTTGCATTGCCTCAAAAAGTTGTGGATCCTGTTCTGCTAAATGCTTCATACTGCATCCCCCTTCAAATCTAACACTATGTAAAAATACGAGCATTTTGAATTTTCCATTTAATTTTATCATGAATCCGCATGAAAACAAGTATGTATTCGCTTACAATAACTGAAGCTGGTGGCAATCATCACCACCTATACTTGGAAGAAAAAGTTATTTTTTAATAAAAATAACTCAACCTTTAAAATTTCCAGCCCTCGCAAATTTTAACGACAAGCGTCGTTTTCCTTTGTCCGTTCATAAACCGCCCTCGCTCCGCCGATCAGTTTCGGTCTGGATGCAGCCAACGTCACATGTGCGTTTCCAATGGATTTCAATGTGGTGCGAATCGGGACCGCCACATGTTTCATATGCATGCCGATGAAGGTGTCGCCGATATCGATACCTGCGTCAGCGCGAATAAACTCCACGACTACAGGGTCGGAAAAATGATCATACGCGTATGTTGCCATGGCGCCGCCTGCGGTACGGGCCGGAATAACCGAAACTTGCTCAAGTCCTTTTATTTCCTGGGTCGAGCGCTCGATGACAATCGCCCGGTTGAGATGCTCACAGCATTGGAAGGCAAGCTGGATGCCTGTTTCGGCCTGGAATTGCTTCAGCTTTTGAAAAATCATGGCCGCGACTTCCTCGGTACCCGCCGTCCCAATCCTTTTGCCAACAATTTCACTCGTGCTGCACCCTACGATTAAGATGCTTTTATCAGTTAATGAAACCTGTTGCGAAAACTCCTTTAATATTGTACCTAATTCGTTTTCCCACTTCTCGATCGTCTCGTTCATCGAAGTCAGCCCTTCCTTTTTCATGGTCACAAGGCGCGTGAAAAAAAGCGATTTTTTTACAGATGTGTTTTTTCGTATTCCGTAATTTTGCCGATTCGATTGGCGTGCCGCCCGCCTTCATACTCGCCCTTCAGCCAAATTTCCGCGATATCTCTTGCAAGACCTGGCCCGATCACCCGCTCGCCCATCGCCAATATATTGCTGTCATTGTGCTGGCGTGTTGCTTTTGCGCTAAAAGTATCGTGGACAAGCGCGCAACGGATGCCTTTTACTTTGTTCGCCGTGATGCACATTCCGATTCCCGTACCGCAAATTAGGATGCCTCGATCAAATTCGCCGTCTGCCACCTTTTTTGCCACTGGAAGGGCATAATCCGGATAATCAACAGAGGATTCGCACTCACAGCCAAAATCTTGGTATTCGATTCCTAATTCATCCAATAAATTCGCAATTTCTTTTCTTAAATTGACTCCACCATGGTCTGATGCCAATGCAACCTTCATCCGTTTTACCTCCTGCACATTTTCTCATCGATCCATTCTACCTGGATATGGACGCTTCACTTTATTGTGACACACTCGCAAAAAATTATAAAGGGATTGCACTAGATGTCTGGCTCTTTTACATAAAGGCTCTCCGTCCAGAACAAAAGATGCTGGAGATGGATTACTGTAATTTCGGAGGGTTTTTGTAATCACAGAAAAAAACCCTCCTCCGAAGAAGAGAGTTTGTTGGTAAATGGAAGCATTTCAGCTCCCAAAGGCTATAATTTAAATCGAGTGATTGTATCCTTCAACTTACCCGCCTGTTCTTTCAGGTCGAGAGCCAATTGTTCCACGCCTTCGATCCCTTCAGCCTGTTCATGCGTGGCAGATGCCACTTCCTGAGCGCCCGCTGATGTTTGCTCGGCGATGGCAGCGACTTCCTGCGATTGTGTCGACGTATGGCGGATGCTGTCCATCTGGCGGTCGACGAGGCCGGTTATTGCCTGGACCATTCCGGCCATGTCGTTGATCGTATCGGTCATCTCTTCAATGACTTCATTCGTTTTCGTTCCTTTAATCGCTTCTGCATTTGCCGTCTCCACTTGTGCCGTGATTTGCTTTACGACATTTTGAACTTCCGATTGAATGTTTTTGATTAATTCGGAAATTCCTTGCACTGCTTTCGCACTTTCGTCTGCAAGTTTGCGCACTTCCTCAGCTACTACAGCAAATCCCTTCCC
>JAUZPT010000446.1 GCA_030705745.1 Bacillota bacterium
CAAGTACCATTGGGGCCATTTACCTCTAAAAGTTTTGGAGCCATCATGTCACCCTGGATAGTGACTTTGGACGCACTGGAAGCATTCCGTGTTGTTGGTCCGCGGCAAGAGCCCAAGGTGCTGCCATACCTTCAATGTACAAGTGCACATAATTTTGATATCAATCTTGAAGTAATTCTGAAACCGGAATCACTCGAACCGTTGAAGCTTTGTAATACAAACTATCGTTTTGTTTACTGGAATATCTGTCAGCAGCTGACACATCAGTCCAGAAATGGTTGTAAAATCCGGGTTGGAGATGTCTATGCGTCAGGCACCATAAGTGGACAACATCCCAATTCTTATGGTTCCCTGCTTGAATTAACCTGGAGGGGAACCAAACCGATTCAGATACCCGGAGGAGAAGTCCGAAAATATCTCTACGATTATGATAAAGTTATCATGAAGGGTTTTGGGAAACGGAATGGCATTAAAATTGGCTTCGGTGAATGCATTACCCAAATATTGCCTGCAAAATAATTATACGCATTGAAAAGGGAAGTATTTGTTTTCACAAATCTGCTATATTCATCTTCAACAATTTATACAAGTTTAATAGAAATTATAGTTTATGGCTTGCCTTATAAAGCATGCAATGACCAAAGTTTGTTCTGGATTATATCAAAGGGATGTTTAATTTTGCACCCTGTAATACAGAAGACACAAAAATGACGATTGTTGAATTTATTACGATCTTTTTGATCGCTGTAGGCTTATGTTTCGATTCATTTGCCGTATCGGTTTCGAGTGGGCTCATGATGAAGCACATAAGCTTTCTTCAAGCGATGAGAATCTCCTTTTCTCTTGCCTTTTTCCAGGGCGTAATGCCCCTTATTGGATGGTTTGCAGGGAAAAGAATTTCGGATTATTTAGCGAATTATGATCATTGGATTGCGTTTGGACTATTGCTGATTATCGGAATCAGAATGTTATTGGAAAGCCGGAAAAAGGATGAGGACAAGACATTTAACCCTTTGAATATATGGTATATGATTTACATGTCATTAGCGACAAGTATAGATGCGCTGATTGTGGGTTTCAGCTTTGCATTCATCAATACCAACATTTACATTTCAATTCTAATCATTGGAGCCGTAACTTTTATTTCTGCAATGCTTGGCATTTTGTTCGGCAAGAAAGCAGGAATTCTTTTTGGAAAAAAGATGGAAATCCTGGGTGGCCTTATTTTGATCGTTATCGGCTTTAAAATACTTTTTGAGCATCTCTTTTTCACTTGATAAATTCTGATTTTTTTAAAATTCAATAACCGGGATTTAAATCGACAAACTTTCTTTATGACCATTTGTTGTTAAGTCTTTAACTTAATACTTACTAATGTATTGGTATAATTGCACAAGTTTTAAAACCCAAAGGTCATGAAGAGATTGGCATTTATTGTATTGATCGTATTCTTTGGTTTTCAGGTACAGGCTCAAAAATACCTTACTAAAAATGGAATGATCAGTCTATATTCCAAAACGCCATTTGAAACCATAGAAGCCCAAAACAACCAGGTTAACTGCGCACTGGATATCAAAACCAGTGATTTTGTCTTCATGGTTTTAATGAAGTCTTTTGAATTTAAACGGGCCTTAATGCAGGAACACTTTAATGAAAATTATGTCGAATCTGACAAATATCCTGACGCACGGTTTAAAGGAAAAGTCACAAACCTTAAAAGTGTAGATTTGAAAAAAGAGGGCATTTATCCTGTCACTGTTGAAGGAGACCTTACAATCCACGGCATCACAAGGCATATCACCAACAATGGTAGTTTTGAAATAAAAGGTGGAATAATAAACGGCAAAAGCCGGTTTACCTTGAAAGTTGAGGATTATGGCATCAAGGTACCTTCAGCTGTTACAGATAAGATTGCAGAAAGCATTCAAATAGACGTAAATGTGATGCTGAATCCGTTGTAAACGACGTTTTACACAAAAAATTGCTGCAGGCCTTGTCTTTCCGGTTGAAATGATTACTTTTGCACCATAATCGTGATGGTCTCGTAGCTCAGCTGGATAGAGCAGCAGCCTTCTAAGCTGCGGGTCGCGCGTTCGAATCGCGCCGAGATCACCAGTAGTAAATAGCCAGGTAAAAGCCTGGCTTTTTTTATTCCCTTTTTAATCGTTAGGAGATGGTAAAAAAGCAAATTCAATCTCCTCATTATAGACCATATCGGTTTTTTGTGACAGCCACATACATTAGATCAGTCGTAAAACGACATCTTACGATGCTTCACATTGCATTAACATAATGTGATGTTCAAAAGGTGAAAGCGTTTAATCTCCAAAAATGAAAACGATGAATTTCCTATATTGAGATACCCATTCTTACTGCAAGCCAACCGTATAAGACTGTTACCCGTTCGCAGGAAAAATTGTTATTCTGTTTTTCAATCAGATAAAACTATTTTAGCCTTTATGCGTTAACATTTCAATCTCGATACCTTCTTTTGAATCACTATCCGTTCAAAGATAACCCTAAAAATTATTTTGGACGAAACTCATTAAGCGATGACCCACTTTTCATATTTCCA
>JAUZPT010000447.1 GCA_030705745.1 Bacillota bacterium
GTTTTAAAAAAAGAAAAAGTACCGGCAGCATTTTTTGTAACCGGACATTATTTGGATTCCGCATCTGATCTTGTAAAAAGAATGGTGAAAGAAGGACATATTATCGGCAACCATTCCTGGTTCCATCCGGACCTGACAACCATCAACGATACAAGAATAAAAGAAGAACTCGAAAAAGTAAGAAGCCGGAATGAGGAATTGACAGGGATAAAGGAAATGAAATATATCCGCCCTCCCAGGGGTGTTCTCAGCGAGCGTACCCTCAAGGTGGCAAAAAATCTGGGATATACGCATGTAATGTGGTCACTCGCATACGTTGATTGGAATGTGAATCAGCAAAAAGGCTGGCAATATGCATACGATAATGTCATGAAACAAATTCATCCAGGAGCAGTCATCTTATTGCATTCAGTTTCAAAAGACAATGCGGATGCGCTCGAAAAAATCATAATCGACGCAAAAAAGAGGGGGTATCAATTCAAAAGTCTCGATGATCTTGCCCGGAAAATCGTCAAAAAAGAAGCGAAACAACCGTAGAACCGAATTTCACTGAAATTCGGTTTTTTAGATATACACACTTCAAACATGCTATAATACGGGAAAATGCTTACGTAAAGGATGGAGCGTACCGTGTGGCATGAAACGATAAAAATTGAAGGACCGTATAATTTTGATCGAGTGCTCGAAAGGCTTTCACTTGATCCATTGAATCGTG
Source organism: Bacillota bacterium (assembly GCA_030705745.1). GTDB lineage: Bacteria > Bacillota > Bacilli > Bacillales > Cytobacillaceae > Neobacillus_A. Next base: position 716 of record JAUZPT010000447.1, read on the forward strand.
TGAACCAGGTAGAGCGCAGCGTAAAGTTGCCGCTTTTCATTGAAGATGAGCCATATGTGGTCACAATTGTCGCGACGGGTACTGTTGAAGAACCAAGCTTTGAACTAAGCGGAACGGATGGAAAGCAGATAACATCCCTCGTGGAGAGAACAGCGGAAATTTTTCAATGGAATATCCCATTAAAGAACATCCATGAGCATTTTCAGCAAACCGATTTAAATGAAATTTTTCAAGAACATTTAGGAACACCAATTGTGCTCGACTTTGACCCTTTTGGATGTTTGTTAAAGTGCATCATTCACCAGCAGCTTAATTTATCGTTTGCCCACACATTGACGGAACGTTTTGTAAAAGCATTCGGATATGAAATAGATGGTGTCCCGTTTTATCCCAAGCCCGAAACAGTTGCAGCACTAACGGTAGAACAACTTCGCGAACTTCAATTCAGCGGCAGAAAAGCGGAGTATACGATCGGAATTGCCCAAGCCGTTGCGAGTGGGGAGCTCGATTTAGACTCACTCACGCATGAGAGTGAAGAAGTTATTTTTAACAAATTGATTAAAATAAGAGGCATTGGTCCATGGACCGTCCAAAACTTTATGATGTTTGGCCTTGGCCGGTCGAATTTATTCCCCACTGGAGACATTGGGCTTCAAAATGCACTTAAAAAGCTGTACAGACTTGAAGCAAAACCGACACTGGAACAAATGGAGAACTACATGAAAAATTGGAATCCGTACTTAAGCTACGCTTCCCTTTATTTATGGAGAAGCATCGAATAATTGGAGTGAACATATTGAATAACCAGCAAACAATTAAGATTGAACCGAAGCAGACGTTTCCGTTAACCATCAAGCGACTTGGAATTAACGGGGAAGGAGTCGGCTATTTCAAAAGGCAAGTCGTGTTCGTACCAGGAGCGCTGCCAGGAGAAGAAGTGGTCGTCGAAGTAACGAATGTGACTCCGAGATTCGCCGAAGCCAAAATCAAAAAAATCCGTATTCCGTCAAAGGACCGCGTGGCGCCATTATGCCCCGTATACGATCAGTGCGGCGGCTGCCAACTTCAGCATTTAAGCTATCACCGCCAACTTGTTGAAAAACGAGATATCGTCCTTCAATCATTGGAGCGGCACACGAATCTTCCGCTTGACGGTTTGGATATCCGTGAAACGATTGGGATGGAAAACCCATGGAATTACCGCAATAAAAGCAGCTTTCAGGTTCGACAAAGAGACGCCAAGGTACTAGCCGGCTTATACAGCCTGAATTCGCATGAGCTTGTCGACATTGACACCTGTGTCGTTCAGCATGCACAAACGAATGAAGCTACAGCCGCTGTGAAAAAAGTGCTTGAGGACTTGAGAATCCCAATCTATAACGAAAAATCACGGAAGGGAATCGTGCGGACGATTGTGACGAGGGTCGGCGTGCAAACAAACGAGCTTCAAGTTGTCCTGATCACCGCCCAAAAGGAAATTCCTAAAGTAGACAAGTTAATCGAGGAAATCCAAAAGCGCTTGCCAAATTTAAAATCGATCGTTCAAAACGTGAACGGACAGAAAACGTCGTTGATTTTTGGAGAAGAGACCGAATTGATGGCCGGCGAAGACTTTATCCAGGAAACACTCGGTGATTTCCAATTTGAATTATCGGCACGAACGTTTTTCCAATTGAATCCTGTACAGACTGTCAATCTTTATAATGAAGTCAAAAAAGCAGCAGCTCTAACGGGTGTTGAAAAAGTTGTTGACGCATATTGCGGAGTTGGTACGATTGGATTGTGGCTTGCCGACCAGGCTGCTGAAATCCGCGGTATGGACGTAATCCCTGAATCAATTGAGGATGCGAAGAAA
>JAUZPT010000448.1 GCA_030705745.1 Bacillota bacterium
CTGTTGTTTCTTTTTTCAAAGGCATTATCAGTTAAAGAACTATGTTTATGGACCCGGTGGCCTGATAAAAATCTCTTATCAACATTCTACCACAAAGTGTTAATTACAAACCAATAATATGCGAACGAACATTCTATTTTTTTGTATTTTTGGGGGATTATCAAGTGAAATGTGGACCTAATTGCACGCAATTTACTCCGAAAAAAATAAGCCTGCAATGCAGACTTATTAATTGGTGTTTTCCGTCGCTTTTTTTCGCCCCATTTTTGAAGCCAGCCAAAAACCTGCCGTTAACGAAAATGCGTCGATGATAATCAGCGGTTTCGTGTGAGTGTATCCTTTATAAACAGAAGTTGCGATTAAAGCCACAGTCAGGATAAGTCCAATGACGCGATTAAACGTAACCCTCGTAAAAAGCAGGACGAGCAAGCCCGGCAAAAACAGCGCCGCCAAGTATTGGATCTCCAACTAAAACACCCCATTCTCAACGTTCCCTTACCGTCATTCTAAAAATTAATTCTATAAAAGGCAACAACTATTAACATTGCTAATAAAATTAAAAGAATCGAAGTTGCATATAAATACTCTTTTTTCCTTAATTAAATGGTATCTTCCGGTTTTAGAGAACAACTGAATGTCCCTTTTTCAATTTGAATAGTTGCATGCTCAATTCCGAACTGGTCGTGCATTTCCTTCGTCAACTTTTGAAGCAATTCATCATTATCTTCGAATTCAGAACGGACTAAATGAACCGTTAAAGCCGACTCCGTTGTACTCATTCCCCACACATGCAGATCATGAACATCTAAAATCGTTGGTAATCCGCTTAAGTAGTCCTTGATTTTATTAATTTCAATTCCTTCTGGTACAGCATCCAGTGATAAATTAATCGAATCCTTTAATAACCCCCACGTACCAAAGAGAATGACAATTGAAATTACAAGGCTAACTAATGGATCGAGCCACTGCCAGCCTGTCCAAATAATCACAAAACCAGCTATGACTACGCCTAAAGAAACTACTGCATCGGCAGCCATATGCATAAAGGTTCCACGAATATTTAAATCCTTCTTCCTTCCCGACATAAAGAGCAACGCTGTTATGGTGTTAATGACAATACCAATCAATGCTACAATGATGACCGTTTTTCCTGCAACTGGTTGTGGCGATCCAAAACGGTGTATCGCCTCCCAGACAATCGCACCAATCGCTACCATTAAGAAAACGGAGTTGAATAATGCTGACAGGATAGAACTCCTTTTGTATCCATAGGTTCGCTTTTCAGTCGGCGCTTTTTTCCCTAGCCATACAGCAATCCAGGCGATAATCAAACCAATTACATCACTTATGTTATGGCCAGCATCAGCTAGCAAAGCTAAAGAATCTCCTAAGATACCATATACAACTTCAACAATAATAAAAATGGAATTTAAAATAATGCCGACTCCAAAAGCAAAACCGTAATTTGCTGGGGTATGACTATGACCATGGTTGTGATTATGCGACATCTTTTATACCTCCTTTTTGAGAATGCTATTCGTGACAACAGCGTTTGATTGCCTGTCCCAAAAGGTTCAGGTACGTTGATCAAAAAATTACGTGCTTAGAGTACCTTGTAGCGCAATTTTACCAGAGACAGGCGGCTGTTCATAAAACAGCCCCCAGTCCGTTATTTTCCTACTATCTTTCCATCATCCTTCACCTTCAATAGCCTTAGCCCGTTTAACGTAACAAGAAGCGTTGTGCCCATATCAGCAAAAATGGCAATCCAAAGCGTCAGCCAGCCGGGAATGACCAGCAGCAGTGCCAAAAGCTTGATCACGAGTGAAAACGTAATATTTTGCTTAATAATCTGCAACGTTTTTCGGCTCAACTTGACAGTAAACGGGAGCTTTGTTAAATCATCGTTCATCAAAGCGATGTCCGCTGTTTCCAATGCTGTATCGGCACCAGCACCGCCCATGGCGATTCCTACTGTCGCCGCCGCAAGTGCCGGTGCATCATTTACTCCATCGCCGACCATTGCAACATTTCCGTATTCAACTTGAAGTTTTTTAATGAATTTCAGCTTATCCTCTGGAAGCAGCTCGGCCTGAATGTCGGATACCCTTACTTCCCTTCCGATAAACTTCGCTGTCGCGCCATTATCTCCTGTAAGCAATATCGTTTTTTCAATGCCGAGCAAATGCAGGCGTTCAATAACATCCTTGCTGCTGACACGCACTTCATCCGCGACAGCTATTAGGGCGATCACGTTTGATTCATCACCCGCGATCATCACTGTTTTCCCCTGGTTCTGTAGCTGTTTAATCTTCCCAATCGTTTCAGCAGAAAGCGGCTCATTCATTTTTTCTTCAAAAAGCTTCCGGTTACCGACAAAGTAAGCCACACCATCGACTCTACCCGTCACACCTCTTCCAGGAAGCGCAGAAAATTCTTCTATCTTTCTCAAATGCGATTGCTGTCCTGCTTTTTTCACAATCGCGGAAGCAAGCGGGTGCTTCGCTCGGCTTTCTAATGCCGCAATCGTTCCGAGCAGCACATCGCCATCAATA
>JAUZPT010000449.1 GCA_030705745.1 Bacillota bacterium
CATGTAATTAACGTTCGCTGAATTTTTTGAATATAAGTACAGCATTGACACCGCCAAAGCCAAATGTATTGGACATGGCCGTTTGAATTTCTTTTTTTTGTGCTGTATGGGGAACGTAATTGAGATCACATTCAGGATCAGGGTTATCCAGATTGATGGTCGGTGGGATAATGCCTTCATAGAGAGACATTGCCGAAATGATCGCTTCAACACCGCCCGAAGCTCCCAGGAGATGACCGGTCATGGATTTTGTCGAGCTAACGGTGAGTTTATAAGCATGCCTGCCGAAGACTTTTTTAATGGCCTGCGTTTCATAAATGTCATTGGGTGGTGTCGAGGTGCCATGGGCATTGATGTAGTCGATATCGCCGGGGCTCATGCGGGCATCACTCAGAGCCGCCGCCATGCATCTAGCCGCTCCTTCATGGCCCGGAGGGGGCGCTGCCATATGATAGGCATCACTGGTCATTCCGTATCCGACCACTTCCGCATAAATTCTTGCGCCTCTGTCAACGGCTGATTTTAATTCTTCCAGGATCACAATCCCGCACCCTTCTCCGATAACAAAACCATCCCGATCACGGTCGAAGGGGCGACTTGCTTTTTGAGGCAGGTCATTTTTGACGGACATTGCCCTCATAGCGTTGAACCCGCCTACACCGAGCGGTGTAATAGCCTCAACCACGCATCCCGCGATCACAACATCGGCATAATTGCCGGAGATAATCCGCATGGCATCCCCGATGGCATTGGTTCCTGAAGAGCAGGCAGTAGCTGGGCAATTTATTGGGCCCTTTGCTCCGAACCTGATCGATACGTTGCCGGCGCCAAGATTTGCAAGAACAGCAGGTATGGCAAAGGGGGACATTTTTCCGGGGCCCCTTTGGAGTATTTTTTCCTTTTCTCTTTCAAGGGATGCAAGGCCCCCGATTGCGGATCCTATGATTACACCGACCCTTTCAGCGTTTTTCCCGTTAATACTCAGTTCCGAATCCGCCAGGGCCATCTCGGCGGCTGCCAGAGCAAAAACAATGAAGTCATCAAACTTGCGAACTTCTTTTTTGCTTATAAATTTAAGGGCGTCAAAATTCTTCAGTTCACCGGCAATCTTTGTTCTGTACCCGGTTGCGTCGAATTTTGTTATTTTTCCAATGCCTGATTTTCCCTTGCAGATTCCCTTCCATGTCTCTTTGGCAGTATTGCCTAGGGGCGTAACCGCACCGATTCCGGTTATGACAATTTTTCTTTTTGAAGGGGTCTGTTTTCCTCGCATCATGTCGAAATTAGGTTACACCTTTGCTCCTGAGGAAATTGATCACATCTTGTATAGTACGGATTTTTTCCAGCTCCTCATCGGAGATCTGCAATCCGAAATTTTCTTCCATTTCCATGATCAGTTCGACCAAGTCGAGGGAATCGGCTCCCAGATCATCTATAAAGGATGCTTCCGGCACACATTCCTCTTTTGTTACATCCAGATGCTCCATTATAATTTCTACAACCCTGTCTTCGAGTTTCATTAACCTTCCCTCCTCAAGTGTATAAACTATTTTATGATGAAATACCCTGCATGAGAGCTTTGATTACACCCCTCTTCTTAAAGGGGAGCTTTGAAACGGCAAATTTCGTTTACAGTTGAGCAATAGTTCCTAAGTGATTTTTTCAACAGGGATCACCTGTCGTCCCTTATACGTTCCGCAGTTGGGGCATACATGATGAGAAAGCTTAGGTTCACCACACTGCGGGCATGCAGAAGCCAGTGAAGGTTTGAGAAAATCATGTGATCTCCTTTTGTTTCTCCTTGTTTTTGAATGTCGTTTAACTGGATTTGGCATAGTTATTTTCCTTTATAATAAAAGTCATTTATTATCTGAAATTTTAAGTTTTTTTAAAACAGCCAGACGCTCATCGATAAATTCAGTACGACAGCCGCAGTTTGCCACGTTGATATTAATACCGCAATGCGGGCATAATCCCTTGCATGTATCTCTGCAAAGAACTTTGATCGGAATTTGCAATACAATTTGTTCGAATATCAGACTATCCAGGTCAATCACATCATCCTGATAAAACCCATATTCGAGATCTTCAGGACTTAACTCCTCTTCCATCAGCATGTTTTTCGCCGGGACAAATGTGTATCTGAAGGTACTTTTTATAAGAAATTGAGTAGTTTCCAAACACCGGGAGCAACTAGAAACAACAGTTGCCTCTAGGTTCCCTTCGATAAACACGGTCTCACGCATTTTTTTAACAGCACAAAGAACGTCAACCTTTTGAAGGGAAAAATCACTTTTTTCCTTTTCAGGCAGCAGGTCCCGAAACCAATCGCTATCTTTATGAAACTGAAGGTTCAGCCCCTCTTCCGGGATGCTGCTGATGATGATTTTCACTGTGCGTCCTTAATTATTTTATTATGATCCCGGGTATGCGATGAGTCATTGTTTGTAAGGTGCGAAGTAGATTATAAATTGGCCTGGTTGTCAAGTATAATTTTATTGTTTGAAATCCGGCTTGACAAACAAAGGATGAGAGCCATATAAGGAA
>JAUZPT010000045.1 GCA_030705745.1 Bacillota bacterium
CCGACCCTTTTTACAGGCCGGAAATTTGAAACATGGATGACAACCTTTTCATCCGGATCGATTCCATATTCATCTTTAAGATGCGAGCTTTCACTTTTTTGGTAAACTCTTTCATCAATGAAATTATAGACGGTCTCAATTTGTTTATCCGGATTGATCAATTCGTACGTTTGAGCTTTTAACGAATTGGATACGGCCGTTACAATGTCCGATTTTTCAATTCCAAATTTTATTGCTTCTGTCAAGGAAGGATCATAACCTAGAACCGTAATATCTGTTCCATGAAGGGTGGTGACAATTTTCAAATCCCTTCCGATCATCTGCTTGGCCAAAATAGCACAAACGGCATGGGGAATGGCATAATGAACATGCAAAAGATCAAGTTTTTCTCTATTCGCTACTTCCGCTATTTTGCTTGCGAGAGCAATGTCATAAGGGGGATATTGAAATACCGAGTATTGATTCACTTCAACCTCATGGTAATGAATATTATGATAAATCCTTTTCAGGCGAAAAGGCAGGCTTGATGAAATGAAATGTATTTCATGGCCTTTTTCAGCGAGCATTTTTCCCAATTCTGTTGCTACCACACCGGATCCACCAACCGTAGGATAGCATGTAATACCGATTCTTAATTTCTTCATTCTCTATTCTCCTAACAAATCTCGATTCAACAGGAGCGGACTTTTCGTTTTAAATGCTTCTGCAAATTGGACGCCCACCTGTTTCCCATACAGTCTTTCCCTTGACTCAACTGTTTCGATGTAGCCATTCACCAAAGGTGTTTCAAAGCTACCAGCAGTTTTTTCGAACTGACTTCGGTAGGCGTTAAGCGCCGCAATTTTTTTATCCATCACAGAAGAAATATCTATGACGAAGTCCGCTTTATGAAAACCATTAATCATGTAAAAATATATATTTTCAACGCGATGGGGAAGGTAGTCACCTTCCGTTTCAAAATTTTTTATTCCGGCAGAAAATACAGCTTCTTCTACAATTCGCGCGCAATTTCCGTGGTCAGGATGACGATCTTCAAAATATGGGGCAAAAACGATTTTTGGGCGATAATATCGGATCGTTTGCGCAACTTTTCGTATGTATTCTTCATTTAAAAAAAGTCCTCTGTCCGGAAGTCCGAGAGAAATTCGTTCCGTAACACCAAGTATTTCAGCTGCCTTCGAAGCTTCTGCTTTTCTCGTTTGAACGTTGCCATTTGAAGAAAGGTCCGCATCGGTTAAATCGCATATGCCAATGTGTTTTCCATCAGCAGTTAATTTCGCAATTGTGCCTGCCATGCCAATCTCAACGTCATCGGCATGCGCGCCGAAGGATAGGATGTGCAGCCTATTTGGCATTTTCATCACCTTCTTTCTTTGTTCTTAATTCGCGCCATTCCACGAGACCCTGTTCGATTCCCTTAATCAAAACCTCTGCGGTACCCATATTTGTCGCTAAAGGTATGGAATACACATCGCATAATCTCATCAATGCAGAAACATCTGGTTCATGAGGCTGGGCTGTAAGTGGATCTCTGAAGAAGAATACGGCATCCATCTTGTCATTTGCAATCATTGCACCGATTTCTTGGTCTCCACCAAGCGGCCCAGATTGGAACCGATGGATGCTAAGGCCGGTCGCTTCACTTATTCTCAAGCCAGTTGTTCCCGTAGCATATAAAGTATGTTCAAAAAAAATGGACTTATATGCTGTTGTAAATTGAATTAGATCATCCTTTTTTTTATCATGGGCGATTAACGCAATATTCATAAACTGGCACCTACTCTAATATATTTTCAAGACCGTATACAAAACGATCAATTTTCATGACGGTTTCCACTGCTACTTTTACTCCTGACATGAAGGAACCGCGGTGATACGAATCGTGACGGACGAGCAATGTTTGTCCCTCTGCTCCAAACATGACTTGCTGATGGGCAACAAGGCCCGGCAATCGAACAGAATGAATTCTGATACCTTCAAATTCTGCTCCTCTGGCACCCGGCATCGTTTCTTTTTCGTTAGGATGACCCTGTTTTTTTGCCTCTCTTACTTCAGAAATCATATCTGCCGTTTTAACTGCCGTACCTGAAGGTGCATCGAGTTTTTGATTATGGTGCATCTCAATGATTTCAACATCGTTGAAATATTTGGCAGCCATTTGTGAAAATTTCATCATTAATACTGCACCTATTGCAAAATTAGGAGCGATGATGCAGCCCAATTCCTTTTCCTCGCAAAGTGATTCCAATTCTTCCAGGTCCGTTTTTGTAAATCCTGTCGTTCCAACTACCGGACGGACATTATAGTTAAGAGCAGTTTTCGCATGATACATGCCTACTTCGGGTGTTGTTAACTCGATTAACACATCTGCCTTTGCTTCCTGCAGACATAGCTCAAAATCTGTATACACAGGAACATCAATTGATGGAAAGCCTTCTAAATCGCTCAGCTTCAAACCTCCGTGTTTACGGTCTACTACGGCAACCAATTCAAATTTCTCTACATTGTTGATTAGCTGTACAGCTTCCCGACCCATTCGACCACGAGGACCAGCAATAATAATTTTTACTTTTTCCATTTATTTTCACCCCATCGTTTCATCATTTATTTTAGTCCAACGATTTTTATCTCTTGTATTGAATTTTTTCATAACACGATCATGTGCTTCTTCCAAGTCGAGATTAAGAGAATTCGCAAAGCATATGAGTACAAAAAGTAAATCACCAAGTTCTTCCTCAACCGTATTTTCGGCTTCATTTGATTTTTTCGGTTTTTCACCATAGAAGTGATTGACTTCCCTTGCTAATTCACCCAATTCCTCCGTCATTCGTGCCAGCATGGCAAGCGGGCTGAAATAACCTTCCTTAAACTGACTTATATATGTATGGACTTCCTGTTGAAGTTCTTTCAATGATTTTTCGCTTTTCAACCAATTCACCTCAAACATTATAATATGTACTATTACGCTTGCTTACTGCTGTTCAATCCCATGTTAGCTAAATTAATGTCGATTTACAAATATTTTTGATTTCATATACTTCTCTCCTGGATTTATTGCCCCTAGACACAATATTGGATATAATAAAGAGCGCTTAATTGGATAAATTTTTCATAAGGGAGAAATAAATTGATGGTTTTTGGCTTGAAATTCAAAAATATTTTTTTCATACTCGTCGGAGCTGCTATTCTATCTTTTGGTCTTGTTAATTTTAACATGCAAAATCATTTAGCCGAGGGAGGCTTTACCGGAATCACGCTGCTTTTCTATTTTATGTTTAAATGGGATCCCTCTTATACGAACCTCATATTGAATATTCCTCTCTTTTTTGTAGGCTGGAAATTGCTCGGGCGAAAGTCTTTCCTTTATACGATTATCGGAACGGTCGGTGTATCGATCTTTTTGTGGATTTTCCAGAGGTACCCAATCCATATGCCCCTTTATCAGGATTTAACTTTAGCCGCATTATTTGCTGGTGTTACGATTGGCATTGGCTTGGGAATTATTTTTAGATTTGGTGGAACTACGGGAGGCGTCGATATTATTGCGAGGCTTGTACATAAGTATGTCGGCTGGAGCATGGGGCGAACGATGTTTTTATTTGATGCATGTGTAATCACGCTTTCACTCTTGGCTTATTTGACTTACAGAGAAGCCATGTACACACTTGTGGCAGTCTTTGTCGGAGCTCGGGTTATCGATTTCATGCAGGAAGGTGCATACTCAGCTCGTGGAGCCATGATCATTTCAGATCAAAACACAGCCATCTCTGAAAAAATTATGGCTGAAATGGACAGAGGTGTAACCGTGCTAAGAGGATATGGTTCTTTCACCAAAAATGATCGCGAAGTTTTATATTGCGTGGTCGGAAAAAATGAAATTGTCCGCTTGAAGAATATTATAACTTCCGTCGATCCTCACGCCTTTGTATCCGTCAGCATCGTCCATGATGTAATGGGCGAAGGCTTCACATTAGATTCAAATAAAAATTTGATAGAAGATTAGAAAAGCGCAAGCCGTTGAGGCTGCGCTTTTTATTCGTCTAGGAAATTAGAAATTTTCCAGGTTTGGATAACTCGGAAGAATTTAGTGTAATCCAGCTCCAGCGCCCAGCCCCTCGAGGTCGCTTCGGTCCTTCCGATGAAGTCAAAGAACGACTTCACCGCCAGGCCCTCCAGCGCTTGTCGGGGCTAAACAGGGCGCTTGCGCATTTTGTTCTTAATTATTCCGATTCATCCCGGTATAAATCATGATCAACCTTACAAGTTCAAGCACGGCAACGGCGGCTGCAGCAATGTAGGTTAAGGCTGCTGCATTCAAAACTTTTCGGGTTTCTCTTTCTTCAGAACCACTAATCAGTCCAAGTGACACCACCTGATCCATCGCCCGGTTTGATGCATTGATTTCCACAGGAAGCGTTATAACCTGAAACACGACTGCTGCAGCCATGAATATGATTCCAAGCAATAATAAACCACTTAAATGAGCAAGAACTCCTATCATTATTAAAATCCACGAAAAATTCGAACCAATATTTGCGATAGGAACGAAGGCATGTCGTAATTTTAAAAATGTATAGCCTTGTGCATCCTGAATCGCATGACCTACTTCATGAGCAGCGACGGCCGCAGCAGCTATTGAATTTCCATGGTAATTGTCTGGGGACAGACTTACTGTTTTAGATCGAGGATCATAATGATCGCTCAGAAACCCACTACCTTGTACAATTGCCACATCGCGCAAACCATTGGCGTTTAAAATGGCTCTTGCTACTTCCTCACCGCTTCTATGTGATAAAGAAGCAACTCTGGAGTACTTCGCAAATGCCCCTTTAACCCTCATCTGCGCCCATAACGGTATCAAAATGATCACAGCAAAATAGATTAGATACATAAGAGACCCCCATTCAAATCTGGTTGTTTTCCATTCTATTGGCGCCATTTTAAGGTGTCAATGTTTCTGCTCTCTCGATCTGTTTTTTCGCATTTCTTGTTCACCCTTATATTTTCTCCAGCCAACATATGACAATGTCATAGTAATGATACTTCCAGTTGAAATAATGACCCACCATAATGAAGGGTCTGCATGATCCTTGTCCATGTCATCAAAAATATTCTTTAAATCCACTTCTGTACGTTCAAATTCCTGCTTGCTACTTGGTTCAGTAAGCATTTGTGGCTGAAACCGGTCGATAACACGAATACCAGCATCCAATCTTTGTATATCTTCCGCAGGAATATCTATTTTCATACTCGGATAAACAATATCATAAAGCGCCAAAAAATGATTGAATTGCTCGTGAAAACCAGTTGAGTCATTATGGTAAGCTGCCAATTTTGCATGATGAAAAGCTGTGAGAATTTGTTTTTCCATTTCCGTCCAGAGGGGCTGATTCTTTGATGACAAAGCATCAACTGCAAGACGGAACTTTGTCATTTTTTTCATTCGCTCTTCATACTTCATAGTTGGACTGGCCGCAGCTTCAAGTGCTTCATTATGAGAAAGGGTTATGATTTTCAATTCATCGAGTGATAGTCGGCGTTCCTTGCCATTAACAAGAAAAAATTGATTTGAAAAATAGTTCAATATATTTTTGGCATCTTCATATCGCTGGATTTTAATCATTTGAAGTGCTTCATCGGAGATTTCATTTAATTTTTCCATAGGAGATTGCTGCGATGCCATCGACCTCAGCGGTACGATAAGCGTAAATATAACAATCAACAGGAGTGTCTTTACTTTCATTCTTGTCCCCCCTTTCATACTACTAAAATGTATGAAAGGATGGACAAGGATAGACCTATAATCACCAAAGAGGCTTATAATTTAAGATCGAGCTTAAAACGGCTTGGCCGCAGGCACAAGTAATATGCAAGTGCTAAAGAAAAAATTGAAAGCCAAAACGTAAAATAGCCAATTTGCGGTGTAAACATTTCGAGATCTTGATAACGGGGCATCATAAAAAACACATAGTCAATAATATCGTTATGTACAGTCCAAATAGCTGCTGCAATCAAATGCCATGCCTTTATTCGATAAAACGGGGAGTACAGTAATCCTTGCACAGCCATGGCAAAATGGGAACCCATCAACATATATCCTTCCCATTGCAAATAACCGTTTACTTTATATAAAAGTAAATTCATGACAACTGCCCAAATCCCATATTTAAACAAAGTTACAATGGCAAGACTTTCCATTAAGGGCCAATTTCGGTTGAGCAGAAAGGCGATGAGCACGAAAACGAAAAATAAACTTGCAGTCGGGCTATCGGGGACAAAAGGAAGAAAAATCGCAGGGGTGTCCTTAAGCTGCCATCCATACCAATAGTAACCATAAATCGTACCAACGACATTAATAACAAGCAACAGTTTTAATATGTTCCGATTAGCCAGAAGTGGATAAATCCAGTTCAAAATCATTCCTCATTTCTTCTAAAGATATTAAAATCCTTTTATTATAGACTATGTTCAAGTTGGCTGTTGATTTCCTCTCCAAGCGCTCCAATCAACAGAGTGGCAAAATCAACAATGAGCTTTTAACATAGCCTTATTATAAAAAGCTGACGATGTAATCGCCAGCTTTAGCAAATCATTTTATTTCGCACCTAAACCTGAAATGAACTCAGTAAGTTTTTTCAACTGATCAGGTGTGCCTTTAAACATTCCCGGAGGCATTTTGTTTCGTCCGTGTTGAGCAATCTGAGCAATTTGTTCAGGCTTCAGTCCAGTGCCGATCAATGAAGGTGCACCAGCTCCACCCTGCAGGTTTTCACCATGGCAATTGATACAGCTTTGCCCTTTAAATACTTTATAGCCATCGCTGTTTTTATCAATTACAACCTTTGGGAGAATTTTCCCTTGCTCTTCAGCCTTTTTCCAGTCATGTGTCGCTACCGATTGCCATGTTAAAAACACGATGGCAACCAATGCAAGCAACATGAATGAAGTTGCCAAAGGACGTTTGGATGGACGGCGCTCAGGCCCGCGATCGATAAACGGTGCAAGCAATAATCCACCAAATGCCAAGCCAGGAATAATCATTGCTCCAATAACCGTATATGGACCGGATGCATAAGAATATTTCAGCAATTGATATAAAAACAAGAAATACCAGTCCGGCAATGGAATATAACCGGTATCAGTCGGATCCGCAATTCTTTCAAGCGGCGACGGATGTGCGATTGTTAAACATAAATAACCAACAAGAAATACTGCACCTACCATCCATTCTTTCAAAAGGAAGTTAGGCCAGAATGCCTCTGTTTTACCAGGGTATTCCGAGTAATCTTTCGGAATGTTCGGCTTACGCTCAGAAGGTGCCAGAACGCGTGAATCACCTACGAACTTCATACCTTTACCGCGATGCATCGAGCAATCCCCCTCCTTTTCACATATAGACAATCAAAGTTCTCATTTGATCTATCTATAACGTCCAATTTTTATAGTGGTCCGGAAATACCTTGTTTACGGATCATTAGGAAATGGGCACCCATTAAACCAAGCAATGCGCCAGGCAAGAAGAACACATGGATCGCAAAGAATCTGGTCAGAGTTTGAGCACCTACAATATGTTCATGGCCCGCAAGCAATATTTTTGCATATGAGCCGATAAATGGTGTAGCTTCAGCAATTTGAAGACCTACTTTTGTTGCGAATAACGCTTTCATATCCCATGGCAATAAATAACCTGTGAAGCCAAGACCAAGCATGACGAAGAAAATCAATACTCCGACAACCCAGTTTAATTCACGGGGTTTTTTGTATGCTCCTTGGAAGAAAACGCGTAATGTATGTAAGAACATCATTACAATAACTAAACTAGCACCCCAATGGTGCATGCCGCGCACAATTTGTCCGAATGCTACTTGATTTTGAAGGTAGTAAACGGATTCCCATGCGTTTTTGATATCAGGTACATAGTACATCGTTAAAAACATACCTGATAGGATTTGGATAACGGTTACAAAAAATGTAAGGCCGCCGAAGCAGTAAACAAACGCAGAAAAATGGTGGGCCGGGTTTACGTGTTCCGGTACCTCATGGTCTGCGATATCGCGCCACAAAGGCGTAATATCTAAACGTTCATCTACCCAATCGTAAATTTTGTTCATGTTAGATTACGCCCCCGTTCGTGGTTTCGCCTGGCTCAAATATAAATAGCCGTCTTTTTCTTTAAATGGATATACATCAAGTGGTGCTTGTGGTGGCGTACCCGGAATATTGGTACCATCCTTTTCATAGCGGCCATAATGGCATGGACAGAAGAATTGGTTTGGATATCGCTTGTCCGTATTCCAGCCAACAGTACAGCCAAGATGTTTACATGTTGGTGATAGCGCAACAATCTCACCTTTGTCATTTTTATAGACCCATGCTGTGTTCGTAACATCCGACTCATACCAAGCATCCTTTTGCTTGAAAGTGAAGTCAACTCGAACCGGGTCTGACGTTAAATCAGCTACTTTTTGCTTGGTTGGTATGAAATTACCACCCTTATCCGCCTTTAAAACCGGATCAACAGCAAAGCGGACCATTGGCATTAACATACCTGCTGCCATGAAACCGCCGACGCCCGTCAATGTGTAGCTTAAAAATTGGCGTCTTGAAACTCGATGCTTACTCATGTTTATCCCCCCTCTATTCACGAAGTCAAGTCTAGCGGACATAATATTTCACATATAAAACTAGGACATAATTATGATATATCAATCTTTAAGCAAGGTCAATATTATACTAAGTTAAAAAACGGAAGCTATTCATTCTCTTGCCATTTTTGGGTGACCAATTGTTGAAGCTGTTTCACCTGACTTTGAACCAATGTGAATTTTTGAGAATCGTCCATAGTTTCCAATGGAAGCGAAGGCATCCAAATTAAAGTACCCTCCAATTCGGCTTCATTCATTTTCCAATCACTATCGGAAGTTAAATAAACAATATGTTTTACTTCCTCTTCCTGCAATTTTTTTTCCCATTGTTTTAACAAAGGCAGCCATTGTTCATTGTTCCCATTTTTTAAATAGGTAAACGGAGGAAGCGTCAATATTCTCCCTGTAAATAGTCTTTCAAGCTGGTTTGTTAAAAGTGTTAAAAACTCTGACATTGATGCAGATTGCTTCATTTCCTGGCCGAAAGAAACCGGGAATAAAGAAATAACAACGGTGTCGACATATTCTTTTGATTTTGCATACATTTCAATATCCTGTGGGGTCCATTTCATTGCTTCCACTCCAACCTCGTAGTTTCACTATTATCATATCATTTTTCATTGAAAAAAATAAAACAAAACAAAAAGCCTGCTTACAGCAAGCTTCCATTTTCCACATGGCTTGTTATACTATTCAATTGCTCCGTTAACAGCCTAAAAGTCTCTTTATCTTGATTATCCAGCGCCTGATCAATTAAATGGAGAAGTTTTTCCCGCTGAAACCTCTCAATACTGCTATTCAAAAATTCCTCTGCAATTTCCCCATCCTTTTCGTTCACCTGCAAATGCTTTGGTACAAAAGGGTTTTCCTCTAAAACTGCCGCATACTGATGCATCTTGTTTGAAGCATGAAAATTCAACTGAATATAGATTTCTTCATCACGGTTCAATCGAATATCATGAAAAGATTTTTCTGCATCGGTCGTCATGATCGTTTCTTTGTAAAACCGAAAGGGAACTTTATCCACACAATGAGTGGACATGATCAGCCCTCTTGGGCAATACTGCGCTTGTTCCACGAAATGAACTCTTTCCATCAGTTGATCGTGGCTCATTAAATAATTTAAAATCCAAACGCATTCTCTTCTTTTTAATTGATAATGGTTTAAAAACCAGCGAATAAAATCTTTCTTCTCGTTGACAGAAACAGGGGTTGCCATGGTAGATTCCCTCCTCTGCATTCTTTTCTTTTCTACTTCCTTTACTCTTCGCCCAGGCGTTCAAGCAATTCCAGGTATTCTGCATTCGCGGGATCATTAAGTAGCAGCTGTTTAAAAACTTCGGCGGCTTTGCCATTTTTTCCTTCTTCTAATAAAAAATATCCGTAATCATGAAGAAAAAGATCATTATTGTTAAAAAAAGTATATGCAGCATCATATTTGTCTAATGCCTGTGAATATTCTTCCATTTTATTGTACGCAATGGCCGCATCCCATAAAAGCTGTGGCTCCTCATCCTCTTGGACGTCTAGAGCATTCAGTAAATCAATCACATCTTCGAATCTCTCAAGATGAATAAAAAGTTTATTTAGAGTTAATACCGCTTCCGTATAGCCAGGGTCAAGAGCAATCGCTTCTCTGAACAGTTGTTCAGCTTCCTGTTCTTTTCCAAGCTTTAATGCAATTTTTCCGCCGAAAAAGTATAGCTCCTTGCTGAATTCATCTTGTTTAATTCCTGCTTGAATGGCTTCATAGCTATTTTCAAGTTCCTCTTCCCGTTCATATGCCTTTGCAAGGTGCAAATACAATGAATGATACTCTGGATCGAGTTCCTTAAGTTCCTTGAATTTTTCGATTGCGGTTCGATTAAAACCAGCTTGCAGCGCTGTAAAAGCGTAGCCGAACAATGTATTAATTTCAAGTTTTTCGTCCAACGCTTTTTCATAATGAGGCAAAGCTTCCTCAAAAGCCCCCGAAACACTGAGTATATCTGCTATTCTCTGATTGATGTTCACTCCGGCGAGTTCATTTTGTTCTGAAAGCACACGCTCATATGACTGAATCGCCTTTGCAATTTCACCCTGTTCGCTGTATAGTTCCCCAAATGCAAAATCGATAATTACCTCATCGGGCAATACGCGCTTTGCTTTTTCAAGTTTGCGCTCGCTTACTTCAAACAATCCCTGTAATTGATATAAATCCGCACTCAACAATAATGCTTGTGCAAACGAAGGATCATTTTCTGATACTTTTTCTAGGACTAGGAGTGCTTCCTCTTCTTCTCCCGCATCTATAAGAATCTCAGCAAGCATGACCAGCAGTTCGCCTTCTTCAGGGAAAACTTCAAGCAAGTTTTCAATTAACGCCTTAGCTTCACTGATAAAACCATATTGAAGAAGTTCTTCACCGAGCAAAAATTTCTCTTCTGCAGTACCCCTTTGTAATACTTCATTATATTCTTTCATGGCCTCCTTATGACGGCCGTTTTCAAGCTGTTCAATTATTCTTTGCACCCTATCCATTTTTTGATCCTCTCAATCCGCTTATAAAATTTTTCTAAAAAGAAAAATAAGAGCTCGTTTGAATTGTAATATGTTCACCAAATCCAGGCATATAAAACACTTCGTTCCCAGACCTGACTACTTTTCCTTTGTGAACGGTCACCATTAACCTATCCCTATGATAATGAAATAGGCTCTCCGTATCAACATTCATGATTTCACTACCGTTCAAATACAAATTATAGCTTAATTCTCCCCCATGCATAAGCCCTGCACGCTGAGGAAGAAGTCCGATTTTATTAACTATATCTCGAGACAATGGAATATTTTCTTGAATTTCTCCCAAAATGCCATTTATTTTTTCATTTTTCACTATCTCTTCCCAATTTGCTGCAAGCGCATCCCTTTTTTTCTTTGATTCACCTGCCAGACAAGGAATAATTGGTATTTTACTTGGAAACATCGCTTGTCGAATCCAGCTCCATGCTTTGGAGCTTAATTCATCCAAATCGGCCAATTCTACAAAAATTGCCGGAAAACGCTTCTGTTTACAGGTCGTAATAAATGAAGGGGTAAGCAATTTTAAAGGTATTTTGATTGCGATTAAGTAATCGATCGGAGAGTTGAGTAACTGCTTCTTCATTTCCTTAAGTTTGGTCATCATCTCTCCCTCTGAAGAAATGTGGATGTATGTCAAAAGAATGGTGCATCCCTTTTTTATTAAATGCTCAGTGAAGTAGTTTTTTAGATCGGAATATGATTTTGACAATGAAAAATTGGTATCTGACACGACAAAGGAAGGTGTCATCACATACGGATGTACATCCATTTTAATATACGAACAATTCTTCACTTCTGGCTGAATGGAATCGATACGATTATCTTTAATTAAAATGGACCTTTGACTCAGCTTATTATTATTTAAAATATTGGCTTTATCGATAACGTATGGCATTTTTTCACCCCTGATCCTGTCTTTAAGACAAGCTATGTGAAAACAATGAAATTATGACATACAATCCAATCCCCAAAACCAAAAAAACAGCATGGATCATGCTGTCGAAAAACTTCCGAAAGCCTTTTATTTCATTTGTTTTTTTAATAATTCACCGCGCTAATATTTTGTAATATTATTAATAAATACCTTTTTAAACGGGTCTGTTGATTTGCGCTCCAGATGCTTCGCTTTCCGCGGGCGTGCCGGGGAGCCTCCTCATCGCTTCGCTCCTGCGGGGTCTCCCCTGACCCGTACTCCCGCAGGAGTCTTCGCACCTTCCGCTCCAATTAACAGAGTTTTTTTCACTAAAGACCGTCTGCTCAACAAATAAAGATTTAAAAATAAGTGGTGAATCGAATGTTTAAACCAAAAGGATCTGACCAAATTGAATATGAATTTTTTTTAATTGATGAATTGTTACCTGCTGACCATCTGCCTGCTTCGTGTAATTGATAAATTTATCGATTTTTCGTTTCTTCTTGAAAAGGCC
>JAUZPT010000450.1 GCA_030705745.1 Bacillota bacterium
AAAATAAACAGAAGTATAATCTCTTTCTTCATAAGTAAAGGATTTTAATAAATAGATCTTATGGAACTTGCAGGTATGCTCGGTTCATCTGAGTTTGAGTTTCCAAACATACTCGGTTCATGTTTTATGAATTGTTTTATATTACCTTTTTGCGCCAATAAAGGAACAAAATATTTGAATAAAAAAACGTTCAAGATGAGTTCATTTTATGCTGTTGATGTTTTATCTAATTTTGGAACATGAATGACGATAATTTTTTCAACAGGGTGTTTGAAGTGGTTATCCTCATACCCTATGGCCGTGTGACATCCTATGGGGCAATTGCCAAATACCTGGGGGCCGGTGGTTCAGCCCGAATGGTGGGGTGGGCTTTGAATACTGCCAACCGATCGTTTGTCCCGATTCCGGCGCACAGGGTAGTTAACCGAAATGGACTGCTTTCTGGAAAGAGGCATTTTGGAGGACCGGACGTCATGCGCCAGTTGCTGGAAAGCGAAGGCATCGTTTTTGAGGGAGACCAGATTGTAAACTTCGGGAAAGTTTTCTGGGATCCTTCGCTTGAGCTGGAATAAATCTTGACATTTTTTATCGTTTGATTGTATCAAAAATTCTTATCTTTACACATTCTAATTTAAAATAAACATATTCTTAAATGTCAATAACAAAAGAACAGGTTATCAATGCATTAAGTCATGTCATTGATCCTGATTTCAAAAAGGATCTTGTCTCCCTTAATATGATAGAAGACATAAGGATAGATGAGAAGAAAATATCATTTAAATTGGTACTGACTACACCTGCATGTCCGCTGAAAAACATGCTGAGGGACAGCTGCATTGAAGCAATTCATGAGCATGTGGATTCGGCAGCAATGGTGGAAGTTGAGTTTGCATCCAAAGTGACAACCCGCAGGGAAGCAGCTCCGCAAATCATGCCCGGCGTCAGAAATATCATTGCTGTTGCCTCGGGCAAGGGAGGTGTTGGTAAATCAACGGTTGCCGCTAACCTGGCAATTTCGCTGGCCAAACTCGGAGCAAGAGTAGGTTTGATTGATGCTGACATCTACGGGCCATCGGTTCCCCTGATGTTTGATGTGATGGACGAAAAACCGGAGGTCTTTGAAATGGATGGCCGCACCTTTATTCGTCCGATTGAAAAATATGGGGTCAAGATTTTATCCATCGGCTTTTTTGTCGACCCTTCAAAGGCACTGGTTTGGCGCGGACCCATGGCATCGAATGCCTTACTGCAACTCTTCACGGATTCAGACTGGGGTGAGCTTGACTATGTGGTAATTGATATGCCTCCCGGAACGGGAGATATTCACCTTACCATCTCGCAACAGGTTCCGGTGACGGGAGTTGCCGTGGTCACAACGCCTCAGGAAGTTGCCCTGGCCGATGCCCGCAAAGCCATCAGCATGTTTAATACCGATAAGATCAAACTACCCATTCTGGGTCTGATCGAAAACATGTCGTATTTTACCCCTGCAGAATTGCCTGAAAACAAATATTACATCTTTGGCAAGGAAGGAGGAAAACGCTTAGCCGAGCAAAACAATATTGCATTCCTCGGACAGATCCCAATCGTGCAGAGCATTTGCGAATCAGGGGACGATGGCAGCCCCATCGCTCTCGAAGACCACTCTCCTGTAGCATTGGCATTTCTGGAGCTTGCCCAAAACATAGCCAGGCAAATAGCCCTGACAAATGTTCCAGCAATGAATAAAATATAAACTATATTTGTGAAATAAAATAAGGTCCAATCTATTAATAAAATAAAAAATGGCAATCAGCAAAAATACCGAACTCACTGCAAAAGCACAGAGTGCTATTGAACAAATCCGCCCTTATCTCCAGGCCGATGGTGGTGACATTCGCTTCATTGAATTAACCGAAGAAAATATACTCAATGTTGAACTAACAGGCTCATGCGGGTCATGTCCCTTTAGCAGAATGACCTTAAAAAACGGAGTGGAAGAAGCGGTAAAACGCGCTCTTCCCGAAATCGTTGCAGTTGAAGCCGTCAACATGTAAAGATTTATTGCAAAAACACAAAAGCCGGAATTATTAATAATTCCGGCTTTTTATGTTTTTATCGTCCACCGTATTGCTTACAAGAAGATGCCGCCATGATTATGATTCATTTTTTATTGGCGTCATCTTTTTCATTTTTCCCCTTACCAAATGGGGTCATCCCTTGAATTTTGTCAGTTTGATCATGTACTTACGACTTCCCATTCACTGAAAACAATGCCAATAAACGCCAAAAGATCAGGCTCATAAAGTAATAAATATGATTATTCTTTAGATCAATTACAAATTGAATATTCTTCTTAAATATTGAAATTTTTTTTATTGCATTTGAAAATTTTTACTTTATGTTTGCATCCTGATAAGTGTACATAAAACAATTAAATGAAAAAATGACAACTCTCGACTGGATTATTTTAGGACTCTTCTTTGTTTGTCTCGCGGTAATTGCCGTTTATGTTCTTAAACACAAAAAAGATAACACGAGCGACTATTTTCTATCGGGTCGCAGT
>JAUZPT010000451.1 GCA_030705745.1 Bacillota bacterium
AAGAACGACTTCACCGCCAGGACCGCAAACAGCTGTCGGGGCTAAACAGGGCGCTTGCGCCCTTTGTTTTTCCATTCGTCCTTCAATAACGAGTACACATTTGTATCATGGGATTCATTGTTTTGGTACATATAATCACGAAGCAATCCTTCGTGCTGAAAGCCGAGTTTGGTGAGCAACGATGATGACGCGAAGTTGGCAGGGTAAACAATGGCTCCTATCCGAGAGAGCCCCATCGATCCAAAGCTGTAGGCCAACAGTTCACTTACTGCTTCAGAGGCGTACCCTTGCCGCCAAAAGGCAGGATGGATTTCATAACCGATTTCGGCACGTTTATGTTTGCCGTTGAAGGCGTTCAGCCCTGCCGTGCCAATCAGCTGACCGTCCCTTTTTCTGATGATTCCCCAGCGAATCCCCCGATTTTCAAGGTATGTTGAATGAAGAATTTCAATCAGCCTCAATGCTTCACTCATATGGTTCATTTTTTCCATTCCGTAATGTACGATCACGTCATCATTTGACAAAATAGCAAATAAATCAGCAGCATGCTTCTTTTTCAATTCGACTAACTGCAACCGTTTCGTTTCGAGTATCGGGAAGTACATTATTCAGTTCCTCCTAAAGTGATAACCTATTTCTTTCGTAAAAAAGCGGTGAAGCCGATTTATTTTTATAAAAAATATTCGGGGCTCTTATAAAACATGTATATGTAATTCTGGAAAGAATATCATTTTCCCTGCAAAAATTACATCTTCGATCGTACGAATCATTAAGTGCATCCTAAACATGCAAATATATGTAACTAAACGCACCATACATTTATGATATAATTATATGTCGAAGAGACTCGAATAGCACAGATCGAATGGTGGAGGAATTTATGGCTTCTTATACGCCGATGATACAGCAATACTTAAAAGTGAAGGCAGATTATCAGGATGCCTTTTTATTTTTTCGTTTAGGTGATTTTTACGAAATGTTCTTTGACGATGCCCTGAAAGCATCCCAAGAGCTTGAAATAACGTTGACTAGCCGGGAAGGTGGCGGGGATGACCGCATTCCGATGTGTGGTGTCCCTTACCACTCAGCCCCGAATTATATAGAACAATTGATTGCCAAAGGTTACAAGGTGGCCATTTGTGAACAAACGGAAGACCCGAAACAAGCCAAGGGCGTTGTCCGGCGCGAAGTCGTACAACTGATAACGCCCGGAACGGTCATGGAAGGCCGCGGCTTGAATGAAAAGGAAAACAATTACCTGGCTTCTGTTACGTCGTTTGACGATGGCACTTTCGGTTTTGCTTACAATGATTTGTCTACCGGTGAAAGCCGTGTGACACTGCTTCCTCCGGGATTGGATGATGTGATCAATGAACTTTCCGTTTTAGGAGCTAAGGAAGTTGTCATCAGCAGCACCTTCGGGGCCGAGTTGGAAAAAAAATTGCGCGAGCGGAACGTTCTGACGATTTCCTATGAGAATCAAATCGAGGTAGATGATGTTTATGCCCATCTACTTGAGGGCTTGCAGCAAAATAAGTTAAAGCAGACGTCCGCAAGGCTTATGAATTATTTATACCGTACACAAAAGCGGAGCTTGGATCATCTTCAGCCTGTGACAACTTATCATATTCACCACTATATGAAAATTGATTATTTTTCAAAAAGAAACCTTGAATTAACGGAAACGATACGTTCAAAAGGAAAAAAAGGCTCTCTGCTTTGGTTATTGGATGAAACGATGACGGCAATGGGTGGAAGAATGCTGAAGAGCTGGATTGACCGCCCGTTAATTGATCGCTCTGAGATAGAACGACGCAATAGTCTCGTCGAAATACTGATCAAAGCTTACTTTGAAAGACAGGAACTGCGTGAAAAACTGAAGGAAGTTTACGATTTGGAAAGGCTTGCCGGCAGGGTAGCTTTTGGGAACGTAAATGCGCGGGACTTGATGCAGTTAAAACGCTCTTTGTTGCAGGTGCCATTTTTAAAAGAAATCATGAACAATCTTGACAGCGATGATGCCAAACAACTTGCGGAAAGGCTTGATCCGTGCCAGACGGTGACAGATTTGCTCGAACAGGCGATTGTTGACAATCCGCCATTATCGTTAAAAGAAGGAAATATGATCCGTGATGGTTACAATGCGCAATTGGATCAATACCGCGATGCAAGCCGAAACGGAAAGACATGGATCGCCCAGCTTGAGCGTGAAGAACGGGAGAAAACGGGTATTAAGTCGCTAAAAGTGGGCTATAACCGCGTTTTTGGCTATTATATCGAAGTGACGCGCGCCAATTTGCATTTACTGCAAGAAGGCCAGTATGAACGGAAGCAGACACTGACAAATGCGGAGCGTTATATCACACCTGATTTAAAAGAAAAAGAAGCGCTGATATTGCAGGCGGAAGAACAATGCGGCTCGCTTGAATATGAACTATTCAGTGAAATCAGGGAAACGATTAAAGAGTTTATTCCGAGGCTTCAGCAACTGGCGAAAACGGTCAGCGAGCTTGACGTCATTCAATGCTTTGCGCAGGTCA
>JAUZPT010000452.1 GCA_030705745.1 Bacillota bacterium
CCTCGGACTTTCCTTCTGGAAGAACCTCTGCAAGAAACGCATCCAGTCCCACTTCTTTTGCGATTGCTTGGGCAGTACGGTTGTTATCACCGGTAATCATAATTACTTCAAGACCCATATTCTTTAAGCGTCTGATTGCGGTCTTTGATGTATTTTTTACAGTGTCTGCAACTGCTACCATTCCACTATAAACACCATCAATAGCGATCAGCATTACGGTTTTTCCATTTTCTTCAAGTGACCTCATTTGGATATCCGCAGACATTATTGAAATTTCAAATTTCGACATAAGTTTTCTTGTTCCGATCAGAATCTTCTTCCCGTTCACTATCGCGGTAATGCCATAGCCTGGAATCGCTTCAAATTCCTTTGCATCCAATAAAACGATGTTTCTCTCTTTTATTCCCCTAACAATCGATTCAGCAAGTGGATGCTCTGACATTCTTTCTGCCGAGCCGACCAGCTGTAAGAACGTTTTTTCACCCATATTTCCTTCTACTATTATATCCGTTAAAACCGGTTTTCCGTTTGTTACGGTCCCCGTTTTATCAAGTACAACGGTCGTAATACGGTGAGTTAATTCTAGATGTTCTCCACCTTTAAATAAAATGCCAAACTCTGCGGCGCGCCCTGATCCTGCCATGATCGAGGTAGGGGTCGCTAAACCGAGAGCGCACGGACAGGCAATGACAAGAACAGCAATCAATTTCTCAAGCGCAATCGCAAACTCACCGGGACTTAAAAAGAAATACCAAAAGAAAAAAGTGATGACAGCTAAAGTTACAACGATCGGAACAAAAATTCCTGATATGTGATCAGCCAATCGTTGGATGGGCGCTTTTGAGCCCTGTGCTTCCTCTACAACTTTTATGATTTGCGAGAGTGCAGTATCCCTTCCAACTTTTGTTGCTATCACTTTTAAAAATCCATTCTTATTTATTGTCGCACCATAGACAATATCGCCAATCTTCTTATCAACTGGAATACTTTCACCCGTTAACATCGATTCATCAATGGCAGATCTGCCTTCAACGATTTCACCATCAACAGGAATCTTAACTCCTGGCTTAACAATGATCAGGTCGCCCAGTGTCACTTCTTCAAGAGGAATGTGCAGCTCATTTCCATCTCGAAGAACCGTTGCTGTTTTTGCTTGCAAGCCCATCAGCTTTTTGATTGCTTCCGAAGAACGCCCTTTTGCCTGGGCTTCGAATAATTTCCCTAAAAGAATGAGCGTAATTAAAACTGAACTCGTTTCAAAATAAAGGTCCACCATATGAGCATCAGATCCGATAGAGACTATAGATAAATATAAGCTGTAAAAATATGCGGCCGAAGTACCTAATACTACAAGGACGTCCATGTTGGCACTCCCATTTTTAAGAGCTTTATACGCACCTACATAAAATTGTTTTCCTATCACAAATTGAACAGGTGTGGCTAAGGCAAGCTGTATCCAAGGATTCATTAGTATTTCCGGCAAATAAATATGCGAGGTAAATGAAAAATGGCTCACCATTGCCCACAGTAATGGAAGTGAAAGAATCATCGAAAAAACAAATTTCCCTTTTTGCTTTTTAATTTCCCTCTCCCTATAGTCCATCGATTCTTTCATATCCTCATCTTGCTTTACCTTTGCATGATACCCAAGCTTCTCAACTTTAGCTATCATGTCTTGTACTCCAGTTTGAGAAGGGTTGTACTGCACGCTTGCCGTTTCAAGCGCTAAATTAACCGTTGCATTTTTTACTCCCTCAAGTTTGTTCAAGCCTTTTTCGATTCTTGCAGAACAAGCAGCGCATGTCATTCCCAGAATATCCAATTCCACTTTTTCAGAAACGACTCCGTAACCTAAATCACTGATTTTTTTTTCAAAAGCAGGTACGCTTGTAAGAGCTGGATTAAATGTTAAAGTGGCTTTTTCCAGAGCAAGATTGACATTCACCTCACTGACCCCTTCCACTTTTTTTAATCCTTTTTCAATCCTTGAAGCACAGGCGGCACATGTCATTCCAGTAATCGGCAATTGAATTTCTTTTTCGATAGAACTCATATTCACCTTCTCCTTTTCGAACACTTCTCTTATCATTTATACTATACCCTTGTAGGGTATGTGTCAATTAGTTTGATTGAAAATTTAAGTTGTTTTCGAATCTTTTTCCTTAAGTTACATGGCTTCTTTTACAAAACTAGTTCCTAAAATAAGAAGAACCCTAATGCCATTATGCATTAGGGTTTGATTTTTGGAAGGCCACAGGGCTTGGGAATAATTTATTCGACATCATATCCTTGATCATCAATCGTTTCCTTAATGGTAGCAACATCTACTTCACTTGCGTTGTACTCGACTTGAACTTGTCCTTTATCAAGGTCAACCAACACTTTTTCAACACCGTTTAATTTACCGACACTGCCTTCCACTGCTTTCACACAATGGCCACAAGACATTCCTTTTACATTTAAAACTATTTTTTCCATCACGAATTCTCCTCCTACTTTTTCATAAGTTTCTGA
>JAUZPT010000453.1 GCA_030705745.1 Bacillota bacterium
AGGCATGACAAGCCATGCCGCTGTAGTAGCTCGCGGCATGGGTAAAGCATGCATCTGCGGCTGTGAGGCACTGAAAATAGATGTGAAAGCAAAACATTTTACTGTTGGTGAAACTGTTATTCATTATGGGGACACGATTACCATTGATGGATCGACAGGTGAAATTATGCTTGGAGAGATTCCGATGATCGACCCGGAGCTTTCCGACGAGTTCCAATTATTGCTTGCCTGGGCAGACCAGGAACGGAAGTTGGGAGTCCGTGCAAATGCGGATAATCCTGAAGATGCAAAAAAAGCATTTGAATTTGGGGCAGGCGGGATCGGCTTATGCCGGACTGAACATATGTTTATGGATCTAAAGCGAATCCCGATCGTCCAACAAATGATTTTGGCAGAAAATTATACAGAACGAATGGAAGCGCTCAACCAGCTATTGCCTATGCAGCAAAGCGATTTTGAGGGGATTTTTGAAGCCATGCAGGGTCATCCTGTGACCATTCGTTTATTAGACCCGCCATTACATGAGTTTTTGCCTGATAAAGAAGAATTATTGGTGGAAGTAACGAAACTGCAGATTTTAAATCAGGGATCGAAGGAATTGAAAGAGAAGGAGAAATTGCTTAAAAAAGTGCGCCAATTGGATGAATTCAATCCTATGCTGGGCCACCGCGGATGCCGTCTTGGCATGATTTATCCTGAAATTTATGAAATGCAGGCCAAAGCTATCTTTTATGCCGCAGCAAAGCTTGCTGAAAAAGGGATGGAAGTCCGTCCGGAAATTATGATTCCACTGGTAGGCCACGTGAATGAGCTAAAACAAATGCGAAAACTTGTGATGGATGCGGCTGCCATCGTACAGGAGGAAACAGGGAAACAGTTCGACTATACAATTGGCACAATGATTGAAATTCCTCGTGCTGCCTTGACGGCAGATCAAATTGCTGAGGAAGCGGACTTCTTCTCCTTTGGAACAAATGATTTAACGCAAACAACATTTGGTTACAGCCGTGATGATGCAGAAGGGAAATTCCTGCAAGCCTACATTGAGAATAAAGTATTGCCTGAAAATCCATTTGCCGTTCTTGACCAGGAAGGGGTAGGAAGGCTTGTTGAAACAGGGGTTAGACTTGGCCGCGAAACAAAGCCGTCTCTTAAAACAGGAATTTGCGGCGAGCATGGCGGGGAGAAGAGTTCTATTGATTTCTGCTACAGAACAGGGCTTGACTATGTAAGCTGCTCTCCATACCGGGTGCCTCTTGCACGGTTAGCTGCAGCACAAGCAACCATCCGAAATGAAAAGAACCGGGAAAAAGTTGCGGCAAGCGTTTAAATGACAAAAGGACGTGTACCATAAGGTGCCCGTCCTTTTTAAATATGCCCTAAGTACCCGGTGGATTATCTTAAGGTTTTAAGTTTATACTATAAAAAACAAAAAAAGGGGTATTTATCATGGGGGCAATTGAACGAAATGGCTATCGGTTTGTACCTGAATACAGCGTCATTCAACAAAATGGTGCCATACATGTCTATAATAAAGATCAGTTCATTGAAGAAATAACCTTTCAATTTTCCGGAAAATTCCCAGAGTTGGACAAAATTGAAGAGCTTGTCGATCAATATTGTCATAAACATGGTTTATAAAGGAACACTTGTTCGATTTTGGGTTTGGTGATATAATAAAAAAGCAATAGAATAGGTTTCTCAAGGGTGGACGGCACATCTCCTAAGGAAGGGGGTGATGCTGTTGACGGTTTATCAAGCATTAATGATTGCTTTTTCTTTTGCCAGCCTCATTATTGCCATTCTGTCATTTCACCAAAAAAAATAATCCACCCTTGAGCCGGCAAGCGTAAAGAGTGGATTATGGCCTGTATGCCGATTCCCGGATGGGAACCAACTATTGTGGGCCCGAGTGTGTAAGTTCATACTCGGTCTTTTTTACTATATGAATAACTATGAATACATTATACCTAACTATGTGGAAAAAAGAAATATTTCTATATGGAATAATCATAAATCCTGATTTTAGAGGAGTATGGCATGAATAAACTGGAGCAAATTTATCCTCAGGCAGTGGAACACACAAAAAACAAAATAGAACAAGATATAGATCACTATCTTGAAACAAGACCAGAACTCCCTACATTTGACCAATATGTTTCAGACCGAAAACAGTATATTGAACAAATTTGGGTGAATGTCTGGTTAAATAAAGTGACAAATGATGTACCTAAAAGTGAAAAGAAACAATTTTTAAGTGAAAAAGGATACGAGGTTCATGGGATCGACAGAAAATTAATCAATAAATTATTCCGTGACGAAATGCGAACTTATCAACCCTTCAGTGCTGTTGAATGGCTGAATGAAACATTTGCGAAGCATGAAGAATGGGAAAAACGCTATCAAAACGCGATCACCAATTATATAAAAAGAGAAGAACAGAAAAAGCTGGAAGAACAAAAGCAATCCTTCAGACGGGAAATTGAACAGGAAGCCACAAGCCTGATTGAAG
>JAUZPT010000454.1 GCA_030705745.1 Bacillota bacterium
AAACAACGATGAAACGAGCATTTATGCGAGTTCTATACGACCAATTAAATAAAATTATTTATGGATGACATCCCCTATGCTTGTTTTTAGTCCGGGTTGCCGCTGCGCCCCCGAACGTCATTGCGGGCTTGACCCGCAATCTAATAATCCCCAATCGTTATAAGAGTCCATAATCGCATATTTGGTTCAAGTTTAGGCGACAGCCGTAACTTGAACCAAATATGCTTACGCCTAAACTTGGACCAGGAATGCATTTATGCTAGCTCTATACGACCAATTTAATTAAATTATTTTCGGATCAAATTTTAAAGAGCGTTATGATGAATAGCGGGCTTAAAAAAGATGAAAGAAAAGGCACACAAGGTGTTTCCGACTTAACATTGAAATCAAATCCGATATTCTTCTCCCCTGTTTTATTTAAACTTGAAAATCTCTATATAGTTCCAGTCTTCGGGAATACCGTTTTTGATGTTGTCCAAACATCTTTTGATGTACAACAGGGTCGCCTTATCAGTGGAATGAATTTTCTCTACTTCCCGAAACAGCGTTAATGCTTCTTCAAAAGCTTGTTGTTTGTAATATTCGACGGCCTGGACAAAATAGGGTTTTGTTTCTATTTTCTTGGAACGGTTGGGCTCGTTTTCGGCATCGATGAGTTCATAAATATAAACCGCTTTCTTCTTTCCTTTAACCTTTGCAATGTCGAGAAGACGGTAGTTAAACATCGTCGGGTTCTTTAATTTGATCAGCGTGTCTTCGCTAATGATTGCCGACGCACCGTAATATTTTGTGATGCCTTCGAGCCGCGAGGCCAGGTTAACCGCATCCGACACCACTGTTCCATCCATCCTGCCATATCCACCTACGACGCCAAGCATCAGATTCCCGGTATGAATCCCGGTTCCAAAGTCGATCTGATTTTTGCCTTCGCTTTCCCTTAATTCATTGAAGTCGGATAACACTCTCCGCATTTCCAGTGTGGCAATAAGGGCATCGTCGGCGTCTTTGCTGAAGAGTGCCATGATGGAATCGCCGATATATTTATCGATAAATCCGTTGTTGTTTGCGATAATCGGTTCCATGATTCCAAGATACTGGTTGATGAAATCAAAGGTATCCTTGGGCGACAAATCTTCGGAGAGTTCTGTAAAACCACGGATATCCGTAAAGAGAATGGTCATCTCACGTTGCACCTGGTCGCCCAGTTCTATTTGGGTGATGTCTTTTTTGCCTAATTCTTCCAGAAATTCACGCGGCACGAATCTGAAATAAGCCTCGTTCATCCTTGATATCCTGGAAATATAATTATTGAGTTCGCTTGACATCTGGTTGTATCCCTCGGTTAGTTCGCCAATCTCATCATTGGTCCTGACAATGGCTTGTGCATCCATATGCCCCTCCCCGATTCGCTTCATGTTAACCACTAATTCTTTCACCGGGGCAACGATGTCATGGGTCGTCCAGCGATGAAAAATTGCAAGGTAAATGAGGGATACAATGATGCCGGTTGCGACGCCAACGATGAGCAGGAAGTTATCGATGGCATTGATGTAAAAGAGGTTCTTATAAAATCCGGAAGACTGCCCTACGAAGGATTGATAATAATGTCCAAATACAACTTTGCTTTTCTCGGGGGTCATTACTCCCAAGTCTTTGAGCGAAGAGATGCTGATTACAAGATAAAAAATGACGACCATCAAAGGCAGGAGTGTAGTGAGCGCACTGCTTATCCAAAGCCGGTTACGGATACCTCCGATTTTACTCTTAAATATTTTCACCCGAAGTTCATCCGGATTATAAACATGTTCGAGATACCTGAAATGCGTACGATGCTTTTGCCATAAATAAACAAAAACAACGATCAGCGTTGAGGAAAACAGGGAAATATAAAGGTAATAGCTGTAAAGATCGCGGCTTATCTGATCTTCAAAACTGTTTTTCTGCCGGAGGACGATGAGCATGAAGATATGTAAAATCAGGAAAGCCGACAGGAAAATTGCACTATTAATCAGGGGAATTTTAAGCAGAAATTTCCTGCAGAATTTATAGAGATCCGGAGAGATGATTTTGTTATGGCGCTTTCGGATAAAATAGATTTTAAATGGCAAGTTCAGGATAAAAATTATCGCGATGGCTGTTAATAATATATTGGCTGTCAAATCAATAATTTTACCAAGATAGTTATCTCCGGTTTTTTTGGAAGCTGTTTTTTCATTCGTTTTCAGGTCAGATTCCGTTTTATTCGGCAGTGTAATAGCGACGTTAAAATCCGCTTTTTCATTTGTCTTAACCGACTTTGAAAGACTGTTGCTATTCAGAACTGAGGGATCATTTTTTACCCAGATTATAGTAAATACCGGCATGACCAACATAAAATGCAGAATGAAGGCCGTGAAATAAATTCGAAGGACCGGATATTTTGGAATCTTTTTGTTTTTCATGCGTAAATAATTTGATTAAATAGGTCGCATGGAACTCGCATGTAGAATTTTCG